>CAIVGC010000022.1 GCA_903905335.1 uncultured Methylococcaceae bacterium | reverse complement strand
CGAGTATCAAGCGTCCTGATATCTTGCATATTCAGGCCATCGGCCCAGCTT
Organism: uncultured Methylococcaceae bacterium; assembly: GCA_903905335.1. GTDB lineage: Bacteria > Pseudomonadota > Gammaproteobacteria > Methylococcales > Methylomonadaceae > Methylobacter_C. The sequence goes on along the minus strand of CAIVGC010000022.1, from coordinate 12,587 downwards.
TAGTGGTACCCCTTGCCAAAATACTGGGTTTGCGGGTTGTGGTTACACACCACGGGCCAGATTATGATAGGGAGAAATGGGGGCTGCTTGCACGCTTTATCCTTAAGCTCGGGGAACGCTGGGGGATGACTTGGGCAAACAGGCGTATTGTTATTTCAAAAGTCATTTCCGATCTAGTTCTGGCTAAGTATGGCGAGGCGTCAGTCTTAATACCCAATGGTGTTGATTTGCCGCAGTTGCCGAATTCGATTGAAGCGCTTAAGCAATTTGATTTAACCCCCGGTCATTATGTGTTGCTAGTTAGTCGCTTAGTGCCCGAAAAACGGCATCTTGATTTAATTGCTGCGTTTAAAAGAGCTAGCTTGCCTGATTGGAAATTAGTAATTATAGGTGATATAAACCATCCTGACGCATATCAACGTGAGGTCATGAAGTATGCGTCTGAAGCGAATGTGGTGATTGCCGGATTTCAGTACGGCTTGGCCTTGGAAGAAATCTATGCAAATGCTGGACTTTTCGTGCTGCCATCTTCGCATGAGGGTTTGTCTATTGTATTGTTGGAGGCATTGAGCTACGGGTTGAAAGTGATTGCCAGTGATATTCCTGCAAATTTAGAAGTAGGTCTTCCAGTAGAGCATTATTTTCCATTAGGGGACATTAGCGTTCTTGCCGATTTAATTAGAATGCTATCGGGAAAAACCATAGCTTTAAAGGATCAAGAAAATACTAGAGCATGGGTGGCTCAGTATTATGACTGGCAAGATATCGCTGAGAAAACACTAAAGCTTTATGAGGAACTTGTAAAACCTATTGATGCGATCGAAATTAGTATTGAGAGCGACCAAAAAGAAGAAGATAACTTACTCAGCATGATAAAATAGACATTGATAAAATCCTATTTTATCAATGTCATGAGTAAATAAGGTGATGATTTTAGTCACTTAAACACCACTTTCAACGTTAATAACAGTATGATTTTATAGATGATAGTGATGACTACGTTCTGCTTTTTATAAATACAACAAAATAACAGAGTAAGTGGCCTGATAGTGAGCCCTTTCCACAAAAAAAAATGCTGAATCTGAAGTCATGTGTAATTTGTCGTGTTTTCCGATCAGTAATTTTGCAAGTGGCTCTTTATGTCCGTTGTTTGGAATGAAAAGATCACTAGCCGTTTGCCTTAGTTGTCACGAGTTTTGAGAGCGTTTATTCTAAAAACTGTTCTTTTTAGGATTATCTCTTAATGCCGTTAATCCTTGCTTATCATTAATTCCCTATATAGGGTCAGCATTGAACTTACGTATCGCTGGCAACTGAAAGTTTGCTCAACATACTCACGACCAGCTTTGCCCATACCTACCACTATAGATTCCTTTATAGTCATCACTTTTTCCAAACACGCAGCCAAATCTTCGATATTTTGGCTTTCGAATGTCCAACCGGTCTCTTCTTCGACAATCATCTCGGGTATGCCCCCAATACGGGCACCAATAATGGGCTTACCCAAGGCATAACTTTCAAGCAAACTCATCGGCGCATTCTCAAACCATTCCGAAGGCAGTACTACTGCTCGCGCACCGCGCACTAAGTCATGCAATCCAGTTCCTGAATGATACCCTAAAAATTCAATCTCACCGCCGATCTGGGCAGCCAACTCTTTCAATTCTAGTTCGGCCGGGCCAATACCAACAATCTTTAACGGCACCTTAGCCAAGGCTGCAGCACGGATCAAAGTGCCCACTCCTTTTTCAGGTGCTAGGCGACCGAAGTAGAGAAAATAGCTTCCAGGTGTGTACAAAGGTATAAACTCATTCACATTCACGTAGTTTGGTATATATACCAGTTTCTCAGCCGACCAACCCCACTCCACAAGTTTTTCTATATAAAATTGACTAGGCACTATAACCCGATCCAGATGCTTGGAGTAAGTGTCCATGTATCGATGTAGACTGCTTTCGATCGCTACAATAACGCTAGCCGTCCAGGAGTTTCTAATGCAACGATGTTTTATTACATTCAACACGCTACCATGATTACAGCGCTCGCAAATGCCCGTTGAATTAAGCATCTTATATGCTGGGCAGGCGATTTTTAAATCATGCGCCGTCATCACCGTCGGGATGCCGGCTTCTTTTAAGACAGAAAGAATTGCTGGAGAAAGATGGTGGTAGATGCAGTGCAAATGTGCAACGTCCGGTTGAAAGTCCTTGATCAGCCGCCGAATCTTATTTTGTGCTTCAAATGAGTAAATAACTTTTGAGGCCATAAGAAGTTTTTGTGGTAACGAATATGAATGACCAAACTCAATTTCGTCCACAAAATATCCAGACCACGATGTAGGAAGATTTTTCGGATGTTGCATGGAAAAAAAAGCGTTATTAAAGCCTTGGCATTCCATGAGTGCAGCATGTCCCAGATAGACAACGTCCGCTCCACCTCTATGATAGTGGTAATTATTTATATTAAGTAAATTAAGCATTTCTTTCTCAAATGAAAATGTAGGCCTAAATAGTATATTTATACTCAGATAGCCATGTCCTGAGAGCGGCGAACATAAAGGCTGTATCTATGAGTTTTTTGATATTATTATATTTATTGATATTTTTAATGGCTGAAATGACTAAGCTATTGATCGAGCTGTGCCATGTTTTTAATTCTACCATTAATAGAGTTATATTTTATTATTGGAGTATCTAATTGTAACTTATAGATTTATTACCTTTGCGATCGCAGTATTAGATAATGACTCAAATATTTTGATAGATAACTCGCATAATGATACTCTGCGGATTATTTCTGATAATTCAATGATGGCAACAATGAAAAACATGAGCAACACTTTTTCACGTAATTACAATGCCCTGAAAATAACTAGGAGCAATGCCACTGATTTTTATCGATCTATTAGCTTGTGTGGCCTTTTACTAGTGTTTCCCATGTTGGCTTTTGGAAGTCAATATTATGTATCCCCAAACGGCGACAATAGCAATCTAGGGACATTAGCGAGTCCGTGGAAAAATATTAATTTTGCCGTCTCATTGCTCTCCGCCGGAGATACACTTTATGTCCGTGGCGGAATCTATGCGGAGAGTGTTTCAGTAGACAATACAGGTACGATTAATTTTCCTATTACGATCAAAAACTATTCTGGAGAGCGCCCAATTATTGATGGAACTAAGCTTGCTGTAAAGGATTGGAGTGCCCTTATGTCAATAAATGGCTCTTATGTGTCCATATCTGGGTTTGAGTTGCGGAATATGAATTTGAATGGGGCTGTTAAAGGTGGATATGGTTTAAATCTCGATGGAATAGGGGATACCGCCAGTAATATGCTGGTTCATGATATTTGGTCCCAAGCAATAGTATTACAAAATGACAATCAGATTGTACAAGACAGCACAGTGTATCGTGGCGCATTGATTAACTGTAGATTGCCAACTGCGGTAAGTTGTGGTGTACAAACATCCAATTATAATCCTGCGGATATGCTTCATAGCGGCTGGCCTGCCTGCATAAGTATTCTTAAACGCTATAATTCCGGTGCAATTAATCATAATTCCACCGTAAAAGGGACTACCGTTTATGATTGTTGGGGCGAAGGGATTTCGACTTTTAATTCCTACGGCGCAACTATTGAAGGTAATATCATATATAATAATTTTTCAGTAAATCTCTATGTCAATAACGCCCAACATGCAATGGTACGGCGCAATATTATTTATAACTCATCAGACAGTTATCTGGGTAGCTATATGCCAGTGGCTGGCGGACTCTCATTAGCTGATGAGCAAAATAATACGTTGCCCGCTAAAGCTTCCAATCTTAGCGAATATAATACTGTCATTAATAACTTCATTTTAAATTCCAGCATCAGTCTATACGGATGGACTGAAATTGTGGGTAGCGGTTTAAATAATAACCTCATTGCGAACAACACGATCATCAACAGCAGTTTTACCACGGGTGCTGGTGGACCTCAAAATATAACGAATGTAGATACCAAAATCGTTAATAATATTGTATCAGGTGGCGCAGTAACAGTCCCTAGTGTGGCTGGGCTAATTTTCTCCAACAACCTGTGGCAAGAAGTTCCGTCAGTTGATGTGTTGGGTACCGACAGTCTCATCGGAGATCCAAAGCTTAATGCATCAGGAAGTACTGAGGCGGGGCACTTAACTTCCAAATACTTTACGCTCCAGACTGAATCTCCAGCCATTGGTAAAGGTTTGTCTTTGACGCAGGTGACAGTCGACTTTTTTGGGACACCAGTGACCATACCGCCAAACATCGGTGGATATACACTGACATCGCAACACAAAACTCGTGCTGTAGTGCGTAAATGAGTGACTTTATTATAATTGGTCAGTTGTTGTATGGTGTAGTTCTTGACTGCAGTTAAATTAGCAGTTTACAAGCAAAGAAGAATTAGATATTACGCAGATGATTTCTTATGCTGAGGGGAAATCATATCAAGCTGTTTGTGGCCCTAGACTGACTATGATGGTCTTTAAAAAACAAGGTATTAAGGTACTATGTGAACCATGGTTGGTAAATTTAAAACATACTATATTCGTCATCTTGGCATGGACTGCCGGAATCTAGGCTACAGGGATGTATAAAGAATATCATCCATGGCATTGGATACCGGATTCCGGCCGGTATGACGGTTTACTTAATGATGTGTATAACGATAAGAGCAGAGCTTGGGGAACCAGCACAAGTGCGACTGCCCTGATTTATTAGCTGAAGCATCTTGCTAATAAGGTAAATTTTTATGGCAGGAAAGAAATTAAACTGCTGTAGCTATAGTATACGGTGGCGTAATCTCTATTAGTTTTATCAATTATTTTAGACACAGAAGGTCGTTATGTTGTACAAGAACATTCATTGTAACTCTTCCTACAAAATGTCAGGTGACACTTGCAGGCTTGTTCGTTGTAACAGTTCGGCTCTATTGCCATTATGATGCTCCAGTCCAAGTCATTTGGTGTCGATAATGACAAGTTATTGACAATTATTTTTGACCCAGTTTGTATTTCTGTCGCCTTTATTACCGGCGTTTTGATCGCATTTGGTAACCCTGTGTTTCTGTTGTTATTCCTTGGCACCGCCATAGGAATTGGTGTTGTTTCTAAGCCGCGTGTTGCTGTCTGGGTGGTGCTGATTATTGAACTGGTTGTTTCAGGGCTGTTTGAGCTTTATTTCCCGAGCGTGCAGCTAGTGCGCTGGGGAGGAGTTGTACTTTCTGTTGCATTATTTGTAGCTTCATTGCAAGTAATGACCCTCTCTTCCCATGATTCTGGACAAAGAAAACTAGATCCTTCTGCTAAAGGGCTATTGACTGCGGCAGTAGGCCTAATCATATTCGCGCTAATTGCCACGGTGATTAATCTGGACGCTTTTTCTGCCAGCGTTATTGGCCTGAAAAATTACTTTCAAATGTATGGTCTGCTTGCTGCACTGGCTGTATTCCCTTATACCGCTGATGAAGCCTCCAAATTCATGCGCTTTCTCTTGTGTTTGGGTTTCATTCAATTACCTTTTGTGTTTCATGAGTTTTTTGTATTGGTACCTGTACGAAGTTCTGAGTATGATGCAGGACATTTCATCGTAGCGGTTGATATTGTTGCGGGTACTTTCGGAGGTGCCTTAGGTGGGGGAGGTAGGACAGCGTTACTTGCTCTGTTTGAAACGATACTGATAGTGTTGGTGCTGGCACAGTGGCGTACAGGTTACAGATCAATAACCAAGTCAGCTTTGTATTGCTTAGTTTTTATGATGCCAATGGCGCTTAATGAGGCCAAGTTATTTATTGCAATTCTTCCGGTAGGGTTATTTCTGTTGTTTCGAGATAAAATCTTAAACAACCCGCTCAAGGCAGTGCTTTTGAGTTTTCTGGTTCTGGGGGTATTATCGATTTTTACGTTAACTTATACCATGATGCCTAGCGCACAATCCCAACAATTCAACGGTACGATGAGCGATTATTTTAGGGATGTGTTGTCTTATAATGTTGGCTGGAAACGCGGATATGGCTCCTCGTTCTTAAATCGCAGCACAATATATTTATTCTGGTGGAGTGAACACATGGATAAGGGAAATTATTTTAACGCTATCTTTGGTCACGGCCCTGGAGCTACCAATCAAACTTCATTTTCATCCATACAAACCTTAGCCAATTTTCGCTACGCTGGATATGGCATCGGCCTGACTGCGATATCCGCCCTGCTTTGGGAGGTGGGTATGCTTGGAACTGTTGCGGTATTATGGCTCTTCTTCATGGCATATAAACTTGGTATAGCAGTGGAGAAACGCTGGCAGGGCAGCCCGCACTGGCCTTTTATCTGCAGTGCAAAAATTGCGATTGCACTTTTCGCTATTAGTTTGTTTCACAACAACCTTTTTGTTTGTGACGTCATCTCTCAGACGTTACTAGTGTTGATTTTAGGTTATCTATTGATAATGTCTAGGCAATTTCCAGAGCAAGTTGTTCATGGTGCAGTTGAGTCACCCGTTTAGCATAAGTGTAGAAACTAAAATTGGAAAATGACAAAACAAAAATTTTCTTTCTAAAAGTTTATTTGTATTTTGACTATGTCATCAAAAAAAATCGCAGTAAGCGTAGTAATTAAAGCTTTGAATGAAGAGGATAATATTGCGCGCACGATCGAAAGTGCTCTTCGATCAATAAAAAATATTGGTGGCGAAGTTATTCTTGCTGACTCGTATTCGATTGATAGAACGGTTGAGATTGCGTCGCGATATCCAATCAAGATTGTGAAGCTTAGTTGTCCGGAAGATCGCTGCTGTGGAGTTGGCGGTCAATTAGGCTATCAAGTCGCAAGGGGAGAATTTATTTGGATTGTTGACGGAGATATGGAGTTGGTGGAGGGATTTATTGAGGTAGCAATCTCTTGCTTACTAAAAGAACCCAACTTGGCGGGTGTTGGCGGTCGTATTGTTGAAAAGAATCTGGAAAGTTTAGAATACAGAGCTAGGCTACTAAGGGCGCCAGAGCATCTACAGGCAGGTATCGTAGATCGCCTTGATGGAGGAGCTGTCTATCGGCGAATTGCTATTGAGATGGTGAGTTACTTTACCAACAAAAACTTGCATGCCTACGAAGAGTATGAACTTGCTGTGAGGCTGCGATCATGTGGATGGTTTCTGAAGAGAATTCCAAATGATGCTGTTTTTCACTTTGGCCATAAAACAGAAGCATTTGCCCTGTTGTTAAGCCGTTGGCGAAATAAATATGCTTACGGTATTGGTGAATTACTCCGTAGCGCTATCGGTAAGCCTCATTTTAGATTGGTCGTGCGTGAGATTAACGAATTACATCTCTACGGTATCGTTGTCTTTTGGTGGATTGTAATGTTTTCATTGTTTGTATTTGGAATATTCACTGAACAAACTAAAATTGTTATGCTAATTGTGTTGTTATTGCCCTTTTTGATCATGATCCTAAAAAAAAACTCAATTATATCCGGACTGTATTCAGTAGTTTCTTGGAATGTATATGCTGTAGGACTTTTACGTGGCTTTTTTAAGCGGCAACGATCTCCATCCGAAAAAATTGGCTGCGTTTTTCTGGAGAGTTGTTGCGTAATAACAGAGAAGAATTGAGTAACAATAGAAATTTTAAGAAAATCTACGTGTATGATTGCCCACCGTCGCTATCCTATTATTGCCAAAATGGTCTGGTTGAAATATCAAGATATTTTTGGGTAATGAAATGAACTCGCGTTATGGTAGAAAACGTATACAGCAGGGGCTGATCTATTTTCTAATAGGAAAAGGTGTATCTGCAGTAATTGGTGTTTTCACAATTCTGTTGGTTATTCGTGGGCTTTCTGTTGAAGCGTTCGCCGCCTATTCTGTGCTAATAGCCTTGGTAGAGACGTTAGGGGCAATTTCTGGCCTTGGGCTTGCTCATATTTTGCTGCGATATGTGCCAGAATTGTACTCCAAACAGTATCAAGTTTCTCTGCGGAACCTTATCTATGGTTCACTAGGGTTACGGTCCATAATTCTGTTGCTGGCTGCCTTTGTGGCTTATCTATTTGCCGGTAAACTGGCGCCATATATTGGGTTAAGCAATGCTGTCCTAGCATTTAAGGTTTTTTTGTTGGTAGTGGTGTTGCGTTCCACTACCCAGTTTTTATCACAGATTCTGGAATCCACTTTACATCAGGGTCTTGCACAACTTGGCTTTTCAGTTGCGACATTGGCGAGACTGCTTGGCATGCTCTATCTCCTGGAACTAGGCGAAGTGCAGCTTATCAATGTTATCTGGATTGAAGCAATCAGTGATGCGCTAAGTTTATTGGTGTTATTGATTGGTGTGATTGTGGTAGTTCATCGAAAAAGCAAAGATGACCTGCATTCGACGAACGATAGTAACTGGGTGCGCATTCATTTAAGGGTACTTGTAAAATTTGCACTTGCCAGCTATATACAGCATCTTGCCATCATGTCCTACGGTCAATCCACAAACCGTCTGGTTGGTGGCAGCCTGTTAGATGTTAGTGCTATGGCAGCTTATGGTTTTGTACTATCGCTGTACCAATACATGCAGCGCTATATGCCTGCACAGTTGTTAGCCGGACTTATTAGGCCAATTTTGGTGTCCCGTTATTGTGAGCATGGTGATTTTTCGTCGGCAGCGAGAATGTGCGAGCAGGCATTACAAATTAATATTCTGCTCGTCGTCGGTGTGTTTGCTGTGTTTATGGTAGGTGGTGATGAGATGCTGTTTGCAATATCGGCTGGCAAATACGGTTCTGAAACGCTTCCAATATTGGCGATGCTGTTTTTAGCACTGTTGCTGGAGACGCGGCGACAGCAGACCGAATTATTGGTGCAGATGGTGGAATGCTCTCATTATTTAATCTTACCCAATGTGTTGCTTTCTTCCTCAGTTCTTCTTGCCATCTTGTTACTCCCTTCATTAGGTGCGGTTGCATTTCCTACTGGAAATGTAATTGGATTACTTGTTGCAAATGCTTTGGTGCAATATAAGATGAAGTCGGTTAATTTCCATTTTGGCCATGACTGGTTTTTCACTTGCTGTCTGATGGTTTTGGGTGCTATTGCGGTATTTTTCGGTGAAACCGCGAAGCAACTTGAATTTTCATGGTATTGGGCCACAGCAGCGACTGGACTTATTTATGTGGTTCTTGTTTTTTTTATGAGTAGAAAAATGGTGTTAAATTTTATGCAGGTGCTAACTGGGTCACAGGTGTAATTTTATTGGATAGCCCATTATATTTAGCATGGGTATAAATCAGTTGCTCGGACGGGCTCCATATTGTGAATAGCCCTGACATCCCCCGATTGTCTTGCCTACATTTGCCTATTAATCGAGCCAGTTTCGTATCCGTGCCAGTTTGAATAATCCTGACAAAATTCATTTGCAACCATGCCTTTAGGTATCCAAGAAAACTTATACCAATGGTTTTTGAACTTTTCCGGTGCTTCATGCCACAGACACTCGCAAAAAGCTTGTATTTTTGATTGTCCTAAAATAGGGCTCCTATCGTAATGGCCGTCTTCCCAATTGTCCAAAGCATAAGAGTAACAGCCGCGGAGTTGTTCATCATCAGCCGGGACATCCGGATAGCTGCCAGCCGCTACCGCAAAATTTGATATGGATAATAGTAATAATGCAGAAATAACAGATGCAAAAAAATAATTCATAACATTTCACTTATATTTATTTTATTTCAATAATATTCAAATAAAAATATGCCGGGTCGGTTTAGGAGGCTAGGAAGACTATGTTTTTTTGAAAGCTCTCTGTTTAATGATCTGAAATGTAAGTTCTAGATAATTTGTCCCAGAGATGGTTTTCTCAGTACCTTGTTCTATAGTTGGCTGCTGGAGAGTCAAATAAAACCTAAATCAAGTTGCATTTTTAATAGTTTCAAACCGCTTTCCATGATTTAGTTAATCAGTTCAGCCGGATAGGGTGGCAGTTTTAACGTTTAAAAAATCTGTTAATGCAACACCGACGCATTGGCAGCCCGTGTCTTGTAAAACTGTTTTTAATCGCAGTAAATCATTTAATCGGGTTTCATTTTGCCTTGCGACTAGTAGGACGCCATTACAATTTGAGGCTATGATTTGTGCACAGGTGCTCTGTTCCGCTGCTGGAGAGTCAATCAAGATTATGTCAAATTGCGTTTCTAATTGTTTCAAGCAATCTTTCAAGCCCTTGCTGATTAGTTCGACGGGATTGGGTGGCACTGTGCCTGCTTGCAATATTGATAAATCCTTAAAGCCATGAATGCGTCTAATAATCGTTAGATCGGCGCGACCAACCAATATGTCCGACAAGCCATAATCCCTATTGTCTTTATCTGAGTCATCATTTACGTCTTTTAACTTAAATAATGTATGTTGCCGAGGTTGTTGTAAGTCAGCATCAATTAATAGGGTGCGCTCACCAAGTTGAGAAAAAATAATTGCCAAATTGGCTGCTAAAGTACTACGCCCTTCATTGCGGTTCGGACTTACCAAAACCAATGTTTTGTTAGTCTCACTAGACCAGCGCAGCATCAATTGCCCTCGAAGAGCCCTTAATGCTTCTACCTGCGGACTAAAGGGGTTGTAAGCTGCGATTAGTTCAGGGTCAAAATCCTTTTCGTTTACCGTTAGAAATTCAAAATTAAATTGTTTCGATATGACTTTTTGTATGTCGTCATCAGTAACCAGACCCAGTTTTTTTGCAGCGTCTCCAAAGCGAATATTTTCTTTTTTTTGTAGGGCAATTACAAGCTCAGCGTCGTTGAGGTTAATTTTTCCAGCATCCAGTAGTAAAGCGCCAATGCTTGCCTTATTTTGTACTTTGGTCATAGTCAGCAATATCGTTGTTGATTAGGTTTTTTCGTTTCTTTTACATTCAACTTAGGTTATATCTAATAAAAAATTTAACCATAGGATGGTATCAAGGTATCCATTGTGGAATGATGGAAAAAACAGGAAGATTTAATGCGTCGGAAACATCAGAAGCAGACCGTATGCGACGATCCAGTAATTCGGCCAAAAGTGCCGTACCAAGTGCTAGTATGCTCCCTAAGAAGACGGCTAGAAACATGTTTAATAGTAGTTTCGGTTGATCCGGCTTTTGTGGTGGAAAGGCAGGATTAAGTATAGCGATATTAGTTTGGTTAATCTCACTTTCCATATGCGATTGTCCAGAGCGTTGCATGGCCGTATCATATTGTTTCTGTGCGCCTTCAACTTCACGAGTGAGTACTGCCAGATCATTTTGCTGTTTTATCAGTTCCAACATCTTAGCTTTTTGTTTCGCCACGGTATTAGCAAGTACATTCTCATGTAACCGAGAGGTAATGATCTCATTAGTATAATTATTCTGTATTATGTTGACTTCAGCGATAATTTTATGTTGTAAATTATCTACTGACGCTTGCGCCTGTAGGCGTTTCGGGTGGATTAATGAAACCTCTTGAGAAACAGCAGCAAGATTTGCCTCGACTTTACCCAATTCTGTTTTTAGGTTATAAATCAAAACATTGCCAAGCACATCAGGTAAAGAATCTATAGCGCCGTGGTTTTTGATTGTAGTCTCTAATAGTGATTTTTTGAATTGGATCTGTTTGGTATGGGCTTGGCTTTGGGCTAACTGGCGTGTGAGAACCTCTAAGGCTATTTGATCTGGATTTTCAGCACCATTGTTAGCAACGACAATACCATTTTTTTGTTGATAGTCAGATTTTGCAGTTTGCGCACTCTCCAAATCTTTTCGTAATGTAGTTATTTGTAAGTCAAAGGATTCTGCACGAGAGCGAGCTGGTTGAGTGATTAATTCTATGCTGGATTGTATATAAGCATTCGCAAAGGCATTGGCGACGTTAGCGGAAAATTGATTGTTGGGCGAGGTAAATTTAATCGTTATTAAGTTACTTTCACGAGTAGGTCGGACATCTAGTTTTTTTAGCAATAACTCAGCAATCCAATCCTTGATATCGCCGTCAACATTAGCCTTTGCAAAATCCTTTTGCAGTATGGGATCATCGCTGAGCTTCAGTTTTTCTACTACTTTTTTTGTGACGATATGGCTAGTTATGACGTCCACTTGGGTTGCCATGTATCCTGGCATCAGGATTGTAGGAAGGGACATTCCAGTCACAGGATCATTGCTACGTTGCTCAACCATCACAGACGTTTCAGCAAGGTATTGTTTTGGTAACAACAGACTAATTACCAAGGTAGTGACAATCGTTACCACTAATACTTGTAAGGAAAGCTTCTTCCGTGACAGCAAAATATTTTTAAATTGATTAAGATTCATTTTTTTGATTGCTTTTGTGACCAAATTTTAACATAAGTCAATAGCCCGTTTTCTATAAAGGCTCGAAAGCTTAGGTGTCTATTTATTGGATAATCTGTGCGGTAAGGATCCATTAAACTTTTAAGTCTAGCGCAATTTTTCAATGGTAGATTTAATATATAGAATGAATGACGTTAATTTACTGGGATATTTGTAAATGGCTGGGGAGCAAGTGCGCCGTTTAACGAATTCATCAGAGTAATTGTCGGTTGAATTTGCGCAATGATTTGGT
>CAIVGC010000021.1 GCA_903905335.1 uncultured Methylococcaceae bacterium | reverse complement strand
GGTGCTCTATGGAAATACAAAGCCATTTATCGCTTGTATGATGAGCTGGTAGGGCAGTGGAGTGATGTGATTAGTGTTTCGGTGGGGATGTAAGCATTTTTCATATAACAAGTAGCCTCCATGTAGCAAGGCGCAAGCTAGGTTTTGTAACAACCCGATTTTAATTTAGGAATATGGGAAATATTGATGCGCCTCCTAGGTCGGCGCATCTTATAGCTCTCTCTTAAATCAAGCTGTTATTCAACCTTCTTGATTAATTTTTGCAATGATGGCTGTTAAGTGTTGATGACTATCTTCATTGTTAACTTGACAGGTTCCGGCATTTAAATGCCCTCCGCCGTTATAGCTTAGGCAAAGTTCACCTACATTGGTGTTGGAACTGCGATTCAAAATAGATTTACCGATGGCAAATACGGTATTTTGTTGCTTAAGCCCCCACATGACATGGATAGAAATGTTGCATTCAGGAAACAGCGCATAAATCATGAAACGATTAACGGCATAAATAATTTCTTCATCACGTAAATCCAATACCACTAGGTTATTGTGTACCGTAGAGCAACGTTTGATTTGTTCTTTGGCGGCGGCTTCGTGCTCTCTAAATAACTTTACACGTTCTTCAATGTCACTTAGATTCAGAATGTCTTCAATGGAATGATCTTTACAGTAATCAATCAGATTCATCATAAGTTGATAATTTGATACGGTAAAATCTCTAAAGCGACCTAAACCCGTACGTGCATCCATCAAGAAATTCATTAATACCCAGCCTTCGGGATTTAAAATTTCTTCTTTATCAAATTGTGCGGCATCGCCTTTATCGACGGCGGCCATCATTTCATTCCAACTTGCGGGAAAACGGCTGGCACCACCATAATAATCATAAACAACGCGTGCAGCAGAGGGCGCTACTGGGTCTATGATATGGTTTTCGGCTTTTTCATTACGAATGGTTTCGCTTAAATGATGATCAAAGGCGAGATGTACGCCTTTGACGTAGGGTAAGTTGGTGGTAATGTCGTGGTCATCAATACGTATAATGCCATCTTGCATATCTTTGGGATGAACAAATTTAATGTCACTAATTAAATCTAGTTCCTTTAATAAAACGGCACAAATTAAACCATCAAAGTCACTGCGTGTAACAAGTCGAAATTTTGGGGCTGTCATTGAAGTTACCTTTGGATAAATAGGAAAGAAGCAGAAATTTGAGGTCTTAAATTTCTTTGGTGGTGTGGTAATCGGGTTATTTAGCCGTTCATTAAAGCACAACTGCTGCTTTTTGTTAGCTAAGCGGCCTTATCATAGCACCGGTAATGACTATAATAAAGCTAAGGCATTAGCTTGATGATAGGGGTTACTGACACGCGCTACTTTGTGAGGGTTGCTATGTTTTTTCTGGTACGCACGTCCAGCATAGCCGCTTTACTGGTTTCATTCGGTAAGACAACTTCGAATGGCAATCCTTGTTTGGCAACAATCATATTAGTGAAAATATTGACGGCTTCACTGAAACTGATGCCGAGTTGCGAGAGTATTTGTTTGGCTTCTATGAGCTTTTCGGCATCAAGACGTAAACTGGTTTGTATTTTGGCTGACATAGGATGATCTCCTGATTAGTTCGGCTTTAAGCATACCATTTGGTATGCAAATATCTATGGCAATCCTCTTGAGTGAAATCTATTCTTTGACGTGTTGATATTACGTACATTAAGTCGTACTTTTAGCCTTTATTTTAAAGGAGTCCATCATGCAAATACTAAAAGCCAGCTTAGCCCGCGCAAATATCTATCGGCTTATTGATGAGACGGCAGAATCACATTAGCCAATTACTATTTCAGGAAAACGCAGTAGTGCCGTTCTGATTTCTTCAGAAGATTGGAGTGCTATTTAAGAAACGCTATTCCTGCTAGCGGTGGCAGGTATGCGGCAATCGATAGAGGTGGGTAAGGCTGAAACCCTTGCAGAAAGTGTACGGGCGTTTAATTGAGCAACGGCGTAATAATCTCCAGTATTTTCTCCTTAGAAAATTCGCCTGCATGTTGATGGATGATTTGCCCTTGTTGATTAACAATAACAGTAAAAGGCACGGCATCGATGTTATTACCCAGTTCATGGGCGATGCTGATAGCTGGCATGTCACCAACTAATATAGGGTAATTGATGTTGATGGACTTAAGGTAGGTTGCTACTGCTTCTGGGCTATCTACGGCAATGCCGATAAATTGCAGACCTTTATCGGCATAGTGGTTTTGTAGCTCGATAAATTCAGGGATTTCTTTCAGGCAAGGTCCGCACCAAGTCGCCCAAAAATTGATCACTCTTAGTTTACCTTGCCATTCTGAAATAGCATGTGGCTGACCTGAGACATCAGGCAAGGTGAAGTCCGGTAAGGACACAATGCTAGTTGGGTCTGTCGGTGATAATAGACCTCTGGCGATAATGCCCCCGCCCAAGGCCAGCACGGCGACGGTAATCAAGATGAGTCCGGCTGTTTTCATGATTTTACTCGTTGTAAGGTTTTGATAAAGGTTTCGGTATCTTGATAGCCAATAACCCGGTATTCAGTGCTTTCTTTGCCATCGGCGCCAAAAAATAAAATGGCCGGTGGCCCGATTAGATTAAATTTAGCTAACAGGGCTTGGTCGTCGGTAGAATTACTAGTGACATCGGCCTGTAAGAGCAAGACGCCGGACAAGGTCTGTTTCACGTTAGTGTCGGTAAAGGTGTAGGCTGCCATTTCTTTGCAAGAGATACACCAGTCAGCGTAAAAATCTAACATAACTGTTTGATGCTTAGCGCTGGCTTGTTGGATTTCAGTTTCCAGTGCGGCTAACGAGGCGACCCGTTTAAAAATCAGACCTTGTTCAGCTGCCTGCGCATTATTTACGCCCAAGCCTTGTAGTGGTTTTAAGGGGTTGTTATTACCCATACTGAAACCAATTAATAATAACAAGCCATAAGCGAGCATCATTAAGCCTATGCCTTTCAACAATTTATGCCAACCTGAGCACTGCGCAGGCAGTGGATCGATGGCTTTGAGGTAGATGGCTGGGAGTATTAGTAGCATCGCCCAGAGCAGAATGATAATGGCGGGTGGTAAGATGCGGCTTAGCATCCACACCGCAACAGCCAGCATAATAACCCCGAACACGGTTTTAGTAGCATAGAGCCAAGTTCCGGCTTTGGGCAAGAGTTTGCCAGCCGAAGCGCCTAATAACAAGAGTGGCATACCCATACCTAAGCCCATCGCAAACAAAGCGCTACCGCCCAACATGGCATTGCCGGTTTGACCTATATAAATCAACGCCCCTGCTAAGGGTGCGGCAACACACGGCCCTACAATCAGTGATGATAAAGCGCCCATAATGGCAGCGCCCCATAGCGAGCCGTCACGATGCCTTACGCTGGAGTTATGTAATTTAGTTTTCAGCCAGTTAGGTATCTCTAATTCGTAAAAACCAAACATAGACAAGGACAGTAAGACAAAAATGCTGCTAAACAGACCGATGATCCACGGTTGCTGAAAAGTCGTTTGCAAATTGTTGCCGAATAATGCTGCAAGTATGCCAAATCCAGTGTAGGTCAAAGCGGAGGCGATGACATAACTGAGCGATAGTAAGAACGCCCGAGTGGTGGTTATATGATTGCCGTGTCCAACGATAATGCCCGATAGAATCGGAATCATGGGGAAAATACAGGGCGTCAGCGATAACAGTAACCCGAAGCCGAAAAAGCTTAATAAGGTCATGGCTAAGCTGTCTTGCTTTAGCGCTGTCACGATCTGGTCTTGTTCGGAAAGCTTGGATGTTATTATTGCTTCGGTAACGGGGGTTGCTGGCAGTTCCAGTGTAACTTTTTGATACATCGGCGGATAACAAACACCCCGATCAGCACAACCTTGGAAATTTGCCAATAAGGTAACGGTTTGCGCTGTGGGCTGAGTGCGAATCACTGGCAGCTCAAAGCTCAGTTGCTCGTGAAATATTTCAACTTTGCCAAAGGCTTCATCTTGGTTGGGTGTGCCTCTGGGAATGGTGTAATTGTCTAAACGGCTGCCAGTCGAGCTGCTTAATTCAAGGTGAATTTTTTCACGATATATATAATAGCCGGGGGCAATTTCCCATGAAACCTTGATCTTACCTTCATCATTAACTGTTGCGAAAAATCCGAAAGCCTGTTCTGCTGGCAACAAGGCATCTTCAGTCGCTTTAGGTTTAAACAGTGCATCAAGTTGATTGCTAGGCCTAATAGATGCCGATGGCAGAGCTAAATCAAAGGTTTTTTTCTGTGGCGGATAGCAAATGCCCTTATCAGCGCAGCCCTGATATTGCACCAGCAGCTGTATAGATGATGCGCCAACGTTGCTTAGCGACACGGGAATGCTTAGGTGGTTATGGTAAACAACCATATCACCGAAACTCTCATCATGTTTGGTTTCTCCCTTTGGATAGTCGGGCGTGACTGACTGAATTTGCTCAGTTTTAGAAATAAATTTCATCTTGTCACGATAAAGATAATAGCCATCGGCAATATCCCAGGAGATTTCTAGCTGATCAGAGTTGACGGCTTTAGCGGAAATTTTAAAGGCTAGGTCTGGAGGTAACGGCTCATCGTTAGTAACGGCAATAGCTAATTTACTGATCAGCAGTAAACAGAGGAAAATTAGATGTGTGAATGGCATGAATCTATCCAGTGCAGGTATTCGGGTAAACCGTATTCAAGAGAGACGGCAATAATTTCGGGAAGCTCGTAAGGGTGATGTGTTTTTTGCTGGGTTCAATCGCTTTATAATGATCTTTATGGGCCTTAATTAGTAATAAATATTCTTGAGCTGAAGTTGCTTGTCCTTGCCACCAATAAATAGAACTAATACTAAGTGAAATATTCACGCAAGCGCTTAATTGCTCATTTATCAGTAAGTGAGTAAGCTGTTCGGCGCTGTCTTTGTAGTGACAAGTACAAAGTATTATTTGATAGAGCGTGGACATTGTGATCAATGACGAGTGAAATAAGGATATTATCCTAGAAATTAAATCGAATT
>CAIVGC010000020.1 GCA_903905335.1 uncultured Methylococcaceae bacterium | reverse complement strand
CACTTCAAAAGCCATCATTCTCATGGTAAGGGCGCTGGGAGTTGTCTAGTTGGTGGCGCGTATGGGACTTGGAGTGAAACACAGCACCAATGCTCTAAGTTTGATGCAGCCGTCGAATGGGTAGAGCTACCAGACCCGAAACCTAACGCCATCATGGTGACTTGCTACACGCCCAACGGTAACGCTATCGAGATCGAAGCTAGAGACGAAGCACACGCATTACGATTACAACAAATGAACCCCAAGCCACCACAAGGAATACTCAAATGATTACAGCACTAAAAAATAAACTTGATAGATTAACTGATGAATATTTCACTAGTGACTGTGAGATGGACACTAACAAAATTATTGATTGTCAGCGACACCTATCATTTATTCCAGCGCAGACAGTTAAGGACATTCACAGCAAATTATACATTTGCACAATGATGGGATTATCTGAATCAGACTTAGCCCGTGAATACCTAGGTGCATGGGATACCAGCGACTTTACTTTTATTAATGCAAACCATGACCAAGCCTTAATGCAGCTTAAACAAGACGCTGTACAAAACTCTGTGGATGATGACGATTGGAACAGCCTGTATTACTCAGTTGTAACGGACATCAATAAATTCTTATGTGAGGAAATTACCCAATGATCGACGCACTAATCAGCGGTAAATTAATCAAAGCACCTGAACTCAAGACGGGGCAATCAGGCAAATACTACACACAGTTTTTATTATCGGTATCAGTGGGCGACGAAAAGCCTGTGATAGTTTCAGGCATGGCGTTCACAGAGACAGCCGAGAAGATCGCCAAGCTAGATAAAGGTGATGCGCTATCAGTCATCGGCAGTCTTAAGCCTAGCGAGTGGACGGACAAAGCAACAGGTGTTACTAAGCATGGGCTATCTATAACGGTAAGTGCTGCATTATCCGTCTATGACATAAAAAAGCGTAGACCTGTTACCGAAAACCCCATCAAGCCAGAGACTAATGCTAGGCCATTCAATGACCCACTTACTTTTTAATAACCGGATAGACTAACTTTTAGCATCAATTACAACCAAACATTACCTTACCAACAAGGAAATAGAGAATGACTAAAGAAAAAATAGACCTAGCTCAAGATGCGGTTCACGCAGCTATATCTGCCATACAAGAATCACTTGGTGATAATGCAACTGAAGAAATGGTTTTTAATGTTGTGCTTAATATGGCGATGTTAATAATCACCAAAGGCGGCACTATGACGTACGCACAAACGATTGAAAACAGAGAGTTACTTGTTAATTCGATAAACAAATATGTAGAAGTTATGACGAGGCCAGTTAGTAAAAAGAAGGACAACATCGTAAAATTTGCTTTCTAATTGTATCTCAACGCCCGTCACAGCCTTAAGTTATGGCGGGTTACTTACTTATGGCAGGGATAAATCCAGATATAAGCAGCATTACCCTAGAGATTGAAATTATGGCGTTATTCGATGCCATACCGGACGGATGCAAAACACAGAGGTTCTGGGAGCAGTTCAAACACCTGAGCTAAGAAAGTATGTGGAGCAACGAGTACAGCGTACGCTCAAATTAGAGGCGGAGTATAAGTCAGCACCTAATCCGTGGTTGAAAAAACTCATTACAGCTAGGTGAGAAT
>CAIVGC010000019.1 GCA_903905335.1 uncultured Methylococcaceae bacterium | reverse complement strand
CGGCATCCATGCCGCGCCCCTTCGGGCTAATCCCAACAAAACCTGCGGTGCTCAGCGCGTCAAACGAGAATAAAAAGACGTTACTCGTAACATCAGTAAATAACCTCGATCTCAATAAAAATAAAATCCAGATAAGCATAGAAATGTTATAAAATGACCGGTTTTAAATTTAAAGCCTGACTACGGCATTTAAATAGAGTGATTTAGTGTTATGCGATGTCCATTTTGTGCGGCTCAAGATACTCGAGTTCTTGATTCTAGATTGGTAAGTGACGGCGATCAAGTGAGGCGTCGACGTGAGTGTGCTGATTGTAAAGAGCGCTTTAATACCTTTGAAATGGCAGAACTGACCATGCCACGCATCGTTAAACGTGATGGAACAAGAGTCTCTTTTGATGAAGCTAAGTTGCGCTCGGGCATGCTGAAGGCTTTAGAAAAAAGACCGGTTAACAGTGATGCCATTGAAGCGGCACTCCATAACATAAAAAAATCTTTAATGATAAAGGGCGACCGTGAGCTATCAACTCAGGAATTGGGTGAAAACATCATGAAGGAATTAAAGTTATTAGATCATGTTGCTTATGTGCGCTTTGCTTCGGTGTATCGCAGCTTTCAGGATGTCAGTGAGTTTACCGTCATGATTGAAGATTTACAAAAAAAATAATGTTAGCGCAAGATGCTTTTTATATGACTAAAGCCATACAGCTGGCTAGGTTGGGGCGGTTTAGCACAGACCCGAATCCGCGTGTAGGCTGCGTTTTGGTTAAGGATGGCGTGATTATCGGTGAAGGATTTCATGTTAAAGCTGGGCTAGCGCATGCTGAAGTCGTTGCTTTGAACAATACGGCTAATGCCCAAGGTGCTACAGCTTATGTGACCTTAGAGCCGTGTAGTCATCAAGGCAAAACACCGCCTTGTTGTGATGCACTGATTAACGCAGGGATCGCTCGAGTGGTAGTCGCTATGCAAGACCCGAATCCTTTAGTGTCAGGACGTGGTTTAGAAAAGCTGAAAGCGGCCGGTATAGAAGTGGTTTGTGGTGTCTTGGAAGCGGATGCTCGTTTACTCAATCGTGGCTTTATTAAGCGCATGACAGAGCAAAGACCTTTTGTTCGAAGTAAATTAGCCATGAGCTTAGATGGCCGTACAGCTATGGCTTCAGGTGAAAGTAAATGGATTACCTCTCAAGCTGCCAGAGCCGATGTGCATCAAATACGAGCTGAAAGTTCAGCCATATTGACAGGTATCAATACGGTGCTTGCTGATGATCCTGCTTTAACAGCGCGAATAGATGAGGCGGTCGAACAGCCTATTCGAGTGGTTTTGGATTCAAATTTAAACATGCCGTTGACGGCACAAATGGCAAAACTAGCTGGTCGTAGTTTGATTTTAACTTGCTCATCAGATGAAGTTAAAAGACTAGCATTGCAAGCTGTCGGTTTTGAAGTTTATACAGTGGCTGATAAAAATGGACTGCTTGATTTAAAGGCGGTACTGAGTTTTTTAGCTGAGCAGGAGATTAATGAGCTATTGGTTGAAGCAGGTTCGTTATTAAATGGCGCTTTATTGGCTGAAGATTTAGTCGATGAGTGGCTGATTTATATGGCGCCCTGTGTGCTTGGTGATCAAGGTCGTGGTTTATTTACTATGCCTAGCTTACAGAGTATGGCTGAAAAAAAGAACCTATGTCTTCAAGATGTCAGAGCCGTCGGGCCTGATTTAAAATTAACGCTGACCAGACCTTAAGGATTATTCGTGTTTACAGGCATTATTTTAGCGATTGGTAATATTGCGGCCATCGAGCGTAGAGCGAGCGATTGTCGTATTAAAATAAATACGGGTAAATTAGCGATGGACGGTGTTGCATTGGGTGACAGTATTGCAGTTAATGGCGTTTGTTTAACCGCAGTAGAGTTAGGCGCACATTATTTCTGCGCGGATGTGTCTAATGAAACCCTGAATAAAACGCTGATAAATACCTTGGTTGTCGGTGCCCCCGTTAATTTAGAGTTAGCTTTAACGCCCACTACGCGTATGGGCGGACATATCGTTAGTGGACATGTGGATGGAGTTGGTCTAGTTGTTGAAAAGAAAGCCGATGGCCGTTCGTTTTGTTTTAAAATCAAAGCGCCTGATCAGCTAGCAAAATATATTGCCCAAAAGGGCTCTATTTGTATTAATGGCATTAGCTTAACAGTTAATGAGGTAAGTGGCGCAACGTTCAGTGTTAATATTGTGCCTCATACCTTAGCTGAAACTACCTTGGGATCAGCGACGACCGGTACTTTTGTAAACCTAGAAGTAGATATGTTAGCGCGATATATGGAGCGACTAATGCAAGGTGAGGCGGCCGCTGTTGATCAGGGCGGCGTCACTATCGATTTATTACAAAAAAGTGGATTTTTGGGTTAATGAATACAATTGAAGAAATCATAGATGATTTGCGCTTAGGCAAAATGGTCATCATTATGGATGATGAAGATCGTGAAAATGAAGGTGATTTGTTAATGGCAGCCGCCTTTACCCGTCCTGAAGATATTAACTTTATGGCGCGTTATGGTCGTGGCTTAATTTGCTTAACCTTAACCAGCGAGCGTTGTCAGCAATTACGTCTGCCGTTAATGACTAATGAAAATAAAACCGCTCATTCTACTAATTTTACTGTTTCTATTGAAGCCGCCACCGGTGTAACCACGGGTATTTCCGCTGCAGATAGAGCGCGTACTGTGCAATGTGCAGTCGCTGTAAATGCTAAGGCCGATGATTTAGTACAACCGGGACATATATTTCCGTTAATGGCTAAAGCAGGTGGCGTTCTAAGTCGGGCAGGGCACACTGAAGCAGGATGTGACCTTGCTAAATTAGCGGGTGTTGATGCTTCAGCAGTTATTGTAGAAATTCTTAATGAAGATGGCAGCATGGCCAGACGACCTGATCTGGAAATCTTTGCTAGGCAGCATAATCTTAAAATGGGCACTATTGCTGATTTGATTCATTACCGTATTCAGCATGAGAACACCCTAGAACGTATTAGTGAGTGTGCCTTTCCTACCGAGTTCGGTGATTTTCGTCTTTATGCTTATCAAGATAAAAATGACGATAATGTGCATTTAGCCTTAGTTATGGGTCATGTTTCAGGTGATACGCCAGTTTTAGTTAGAGTGCATGCCAAGAATTTGCTTGAAGATGTATTTTCATCGAAACGCAATGATTGCAGTATTACCATTCGTTCTGCTATGCAAAAAATTGCTGAAGCCGGTTGCGGTGTCTTAGTTATTATTAGGCAGAATGAAGATAATAAGTCATTGGTGGAATTAATACATCAATATCAATTAGAAGATAATGGCGTTATGAGTACAGATCAGACAAAGCTTGCAACTGATTGGCGCACTACCGGTACCGGCGCAAGAATTTTAGCCGATTTAGGTGTGCATAAACTGAAAGTGCTAGGCACTCAGAAAAAATATGTAGGTTTGTCAGGATTTGATTTAGAAGTGTCAGAGCACGTCGGCTGAAAGCTGGTGCTTTGATGTAGTGTTTGTAATTTAAAGTAGAGAAAGCGAATGTCAGCAATAAAAGTGTTTGAAGGAAATTTATTAGTACAAGGTGGCAAGTTTTGTATCGTTGCCTCTCGTTTTAACAGCTTTATCGTTGAACAATTAGAAGGTGGTGCTATTGACGCGCTAGTGCGCCATGGTGCAGATAAGGCCAATATTCATTTAGTTAAAGCCCCAGGGGCTTTTGAATTGCCTATGGTTGTGCAACGTATTGCTGCGACAAAAAAATATGACGCCATTATCGCTTTAGGCGCTGTAATACGAGGAGGCACGCCTCATTTTGAATATGTGGCCGGTGAGTGCGTCAAAGGTTTAGCGAGTGTTTCATTGCAATATGATGTGCCGGTTAGTTTTGGTGTATTAACCGTTGATAGCATAGAGCAGGCCATTGAGCGTGCAGGCACTAAGGCTGGTAATAAAGGCGCGGAAGCTGCGATGTCGGCTATAGAGATGGTGAGTTTGTTTGCTAACTTGGAAGCCTGATGAGTCAAGTGCGTACTAATGCCCGCAAAGCAGCTGTTCAAGCTTTATATCAGTGGCAAATGACCGGACAAAGTCTTGTTGAAATTGAACGTCAGTTTGTAGAAGACGAGCGTTTAAAGAATGTGCAAAAAAGCTATTTTACCGAGCTCTTTCATGGTGTACCTAAAAACTTAGGGGCTATTGATGAGGCTTTGAATGAGTTTGTTGATCGACCTGTGGATATGGTTGATCCTGTTGAACGAGCCATATTAAGAATAGGTGCATACGAGTTACTGTATCGCTTAGATATGCCTTATCGGGTGATTTTAAATGAAGGGATTAATCTGGCTAAATATTTTGGTGCTGATGGCAGTCATAAATATGTGAATGGTATTTTGGATAAATTAGCTCAGAAGAATCGTGCTGTAGAAATTAAAGCCAAGACGCAAGTTGCTAAATGATAGGCTATTAGGCCTTATCGTTCCCACGCTCTGCGTGGGAATGCATCCTGCATCGCTCCAGCGATGCGTGACCCAGAGCGTGGGAACGATGAATGAAAAGTAGAAAACATAAAACCTTAATTTAATAGGCGCATGCAACCGTTAACTGAATTCTCTCTTATCCAGCGCTACTTTACCCAGCAGCAGGTAAAAAATCCTTTAACGGAGTTAGGTATAGGTGATGATTGTGCTTTACTGTCGGTGCCAGAGGGGTATCAGTTAGCGGTAACTACCGATACCATGGTGGAAAATGTACATTTTTTTGCTGGCGCTGATCCTGAGCAACTAGGGCATAAATTATTAGCGGTTAATCTAAGCGATCTAGCCAGTATGGGCGCAAAGCCTCTGTCTGTGACGTTGGCTTTAACTTTGCCAAATGTTGATGAGGCTTGGTTGATGGCTTTCTCTAAAGGCTTTTTGAGCTTAGCAGAGCAGTATTCAGTAGATTTAATAGGTGGTGATACCACTTCAGGTCCCTTAACCTTGACGGTGCAAGCTTTAGGTTTAGTTCCAAAGGGCAAAGGACTTAGGCGCTCAGTTGCGCAAGTGGGTGATTTTATTTATCTGACGGGTCGTTTAGGCGATGCAGGACTTGGTTTAAAAATCAAGCAAGGTTATGTCTGTAGTCAGACTCATGCCGAAGTCGCCTTGGCGCGCTTTAATACTCCTAAGCCTCAAGTACAAGCAGGATTAGCCTTGCTTGATATTGCCAATGCCTGCATTGATATTTCTGATGGTTTACTGGCTGATTTAGGTCATATACTGAAGCAAAGTCAGGTAGGTGCAAGACTGGATTGGGAGTTACTGCCCTTGTCTGAGGCGGTACATTCCTATATTAATGAAACCGGCGATTGGTCTATGCCATTGATTGCCGGTGATGACTATGAGTTATGCTTTACGATTAGTCCAGAAAAAGCTGCTTTGCTGACGATGCCGTGTACAAAGATCGGTATCATCGAAACCCTGCCACAAATACGCCTGTATAAGTCAGGCCAATTGCAATCCTTAACAAGTAAAGGTTATGAGCATTTTTCTTAATACCCACTATGGTAAAAACAAGCTAACACCTAAACAGATTATGACCGATCCCGTGTTGTTTTTGGCTTTCGGTTTTGGTTCTGGCTTAGCCAAAAAAGCCCCTGGCACATGCGGCACCGTGGCCGCTATACCTGTGTATTTGTTATTAGTTTTAACGGGTTTACCCATTTATAGTCTATTAACCATTATCATCACGGTAGTGGGTATCTGGATATGTGGGAAAGCGGCAGATAAATTAGGCGAGCATGATTTTGGCGGTATAGTTTGGGATGAGGTCGCCGGTTATTTGATCACCATGTGGCTAGTACCTTTTAGTTGGCAAACAGCGCTGGCTGGATTTGTATTGTTTAGACTATTCGACATAGTCAAACCTTGGCCGATTAAATGGCTAGATCAACATGTGCAAGGTGGCTTCGGTATTATGATAGATGATGTGCTGGCAGGCGTCTTTGCAGGCGGAGTTTTATTGTTAGTTGTTCAGTGGGGTTGGTTAGTTTAGTTAGCAATTTAAAGCACACAGATTCTTCCAGTGCGCGAGTGTAATAGCTTCAGCTATTACTTAGTAAAATAACTATAGGTGCTGAGGAACGAAGCGCATCAACGTTTGGCTCGATTGATGCGCCTCCTTCGTCGGCACATCCTATTACACTATTCGACATAGTCAAACCTTGGCCGATTAAATGGCTAGATCAACATGTGCAAGGTGGCTTCGGTATTATGATAGATGATGTGCTGGCAGGCGTCTTTGCAGGCGGAGT
>CAIVGC010000018.1 GCA_903905335.1 uncultured Methylococcaceae bacterium | reverse complement strand
ATGACGAATGTGATGTTTTTCAGATGCTTATAAGATTTGTATTGATCGGTCTTATTTTTATTTAGGAAAGATGTCTACTGTTTAATAAAAATCAGTTGATATCCAGAAATATGAATTGCCTAGGCTGTTTATGATAGCGTAGCTACAAACTTTTTTATCTAGTTCGATAGTATGGTAAATACCATAAAAAGTGCTGGTCTAGTCTTGCAACCAAGCACCCAAATAATAATTAATTTCATAGTCATCGATGACCACTAAGCATTCAGGATTAACTTTGCATTGAGTCAAAATAATGATGTCGGCAGAAAGGGTTATCTCATGGAGCAATGTGAATTCAGGAATTCTTCCTATATTAATCGGTAACTTTTTCATTGATAATTAACCTATTTTTTTGAATTGAAAGTCTACGACTACTCGATTATTGACGTAATACTTTCACATCAACTTAGGTTTTAATTATGCAAATCCCGCTCTTTCTGATTTGGCTATTACCAGCTCTATTAGCGCTCACTATTTCAGCGCCTTTGTACGCAGACAATAGTGGATCAGAAAATCCAGTCACCTTATTTAATCGCTGGTTTAGTTTGCCAGAACAGCATGCGGTAACAGAGCCTGAAAAAAAAGGTGACGGTAAGGTGGCAGATAAAACACTTAAGACTGTGAAAACCATTAAAGCCGTCAATAATAAAGACAAAGACACTTTACCGGATAGATCTCATCCAGTTGATGTATTCGAGTTGCCCGAGGTTGAAGTGGTTAGCACAACACCATTAGGCACAACTGGTCTAGCCTTTAAAAAAATCCCCGGTAACGTGCAGTCTTCAGAAGATGAAGATATTAATCGCCATGAAGCTTTTGGTTTGACGGATTTCATGAATCGTCGCTTAGAAAGCGTCAATATCAATGATACTCAGAATAACCCTTATCAACCCGATATTACTTATAGGGGCTTTACGGCTTCGCCACTTTTAGGTACACCCATTGGTTTATCAGTGTATCAGGATGGGGTTCGTGTCAATGAAGCCTTTGGTGATACCGTTAACTGGGATTTGATTCCACAAGTGGCGATCGCTAGCATGGAAATGATGCCAGGTTCTAATCCCCTTTATGGTTTAAATACTTTAGGTGGTGCCTTATCCGTAAAAACTAAAAGTGGTTTTAGTAATCCAGGTTTTCGTACTCAAGCCAGTGGCGGATCTTATGGTCGTCAAGCCTATACAGCAGAATACGGCGGCTTTAAAGATAATTTTGATTGGTATTTCGCAGGTAATATCTTCGATGATAATGGCTGGCGTCCTTATTCACCCACTAGCGTTAATCAAGCCTTCGGTAAAGTGGGTTGGGAAAATGAAAAGACCGATATCGATCTATCTTTTACCTTTGCCGATAATAATTTGCAGGGCGTAGGGCCTACCCCACAAAACATGTTGCAGCAAAACTGGAGTAGTGTTTATACCTCGCCTGATGTGACTAAAAATACGATGTATTTTTTTAATCTGAAAGGCAGTCACAAGTTGACTGATCAATTGCAATTGTCGGGTAACACTTATAATCGCAACAACAATAATTATAGTGTTAATAGTAATACCAATCAAAATTGTGTTACGTGGGTTAGTGGTGCTGAGTGTTTGGATAAAGACGGAGCTTCACAAATTCCAGGCTCTTTTCAAGCTACACGAGCCCAACAAAATGGTGCAGGCGTTAATTTACAATTGACTTCAGACTATAAGATCATGGCTCATGATAATCAGTTAAGTGTGGGTGGTGGATACAATTATAGTAAATCTCAGTTTTCTGTTGCGGGACAAGACGCTATTTTCACCCCTACTAATAATGAAATTGCCACAAATCCCTTGACTACTACAGTTCTAATTAATGGACAAAACGCCTATTCCAATATCTTTGCGACTAATACGTTTTCTTTCTATAGTTGGCTGCATGCTAATAGTTCATTAAATTGGGCAAGAGCAGAGGTACAAACGTTTGATCAACTTAATGCCTCGACCTCAATTAATTCTTTGAGCGGTAGTAATGTTTTTCAGCGCGTAAATCCGTCTGCTGGCTTAACTTTTCAACCATTAGATGCTTTTTCCTTAGAGACCCCGCTTAAAGAGTTGACGACTTATTTTAATTACAATGAAGGTTTTCGGGCGCCGACTGCGGTGGAAACTAGCTGTGCCAATCCTCTTGCACCCTGTACTTTGCCTAGTAGTATGACTTCTGATCCGGCTTTGAAAGCGGTGGTTTCTCATACCCTAGAGGTCGGTGCGCGAGGTAAATTTAACCAAGGACTAAAGTGGAACATCGCCTTGTATCAAACACGTAACACCAACGATATTTTATTTCTTAATAGTCCAGGTAGCGTTATCAATGGTTATTTTGCTAATGTCGGTGCAACCTTGCGTCAGGGGGTTGAGTTAGGACTAAGTGGTTTGGCGTGGGATAAATTGAACTGGTACACCAGTTATGGTTTCGTTGATGCGACTTACCAAACGACGGCGACGCTTAGTAATGCATTAGGCTCAGAAACTGTGACGCCAGGCAGCAGAATACCAAGTATTCCTCAAAGTACCTT
>CAIVGC010000017.1 GCA_903905335.1 uncultured Methylococcaceae bacterium | reverse complement strand
GGATAAAAGTTTTCAAAAATTTTATCTCCAACTTCATAGTAGGTTAAGCACAGATTTAGTAACAGGTAATTTGAATCGAAAACCTAACATTACCTTCATTTATGTAATGTTAGGTTTAAGCTTTATTAAGATAAAACCAGCTTATGACATGGTTTGAATGGATAAACAAGGTATTATGATGGATAATGCATGCTATATTTATCCGATAACTAAGCAGTGAATTAATGAAACAAAAAATTGAGGGTTTAATCATCCAAGCTGTTGAAAAACTTATGGCAGAAGGTGTATTGAATTTGGATACTACTCCAGCGATTATGATCGAACGTACCCGTGATGCTCAACATGGTGATTTCGCATCAAATTTAGCTTTAGTATTAGCAAAACCAGCAAAATTAAATCCTCGTCAATTGGCTGAAAAAATTATCGCTGCATTGCCAATTAATGACGCCATTACTAAAATAGAATTAGCGGGGCCAGGATTTATTAATTTCTTTGTTAATCCAAATATGCAATATGCAGTTATTAAGCAAATTCATGAGCTAGGTCATTCCTTTGGTTTAAGTACTATTGGTAAGGGTAAAAAAATTCAGGTTGAATTTGTATCAGCCAATCCTACAGGGCCACTTCATGTTGGGCATGGTAGAGGTGCTGCTTATGGTTCGGCAGTATCTGACTTACTAGAAGCCGTTGGTTTTGAAGTACATCGTGAATATTATGTTAATGATGCTGGCCGTCAAATGGATATATTGGCCACGAGTATCTGGTTAAGGTATTTAGAAGTTTGTGGAGAGCATGTTACTTTTCCTAGTAACGCCTACCGTGGCGATTATGCGCGCACTATAGCTTCAGATATTTATAATAACGATAAAGATAATTATCGCAGAACAATAGAGCTAGTGTTAGAAGACATCCCAGCCGATGAACCTGACGGTGGTGATAAAGATGAACATATCGATGCCTTGATAGCTAGGATGAAAACCTTATTGGGCCCTGTATTATATCGAGAGTTTTTTCAAATTGGCTTGGCTACTATATTAGAAGATATCAAACTTGATTTGATTGAATTTGGTGTCGATTATCAACAATGGTTTTCAGAACGTCAGTTAATGGATGATAGTTCAGTAGAAAATGCTCTAGAGCGTTTACGTATTGGAGGTTATCTATATGAGCAAGAGGGCGCTACTTGGTTTTCTTCAAGTCAATTAGGTGATGAAAAAGATCGTGTTGTAATTAGAGAGAATGGTCAATACACCTATTTTGCTTCAGATATCGCTTACCACATGAACAAACTAGATAGAGGTTTTGACCAAATTATAGATATTTGGGGTGCCGATCATCATGGTTATGTGCCTAGAGTCAAGGCCGCTATTAAAGCATTAGGGGCTGATGAATCTAAATTAAATGTTTTATTGGTTCAATTTGCCGTACTTTATCGGGGTGAAGAGCGCGTACAAATGTCCACACGTTCGGGTGAGTTTGTTACCTTAAGGCAATTACGTAGTGAAGTCGGTAAAGATGCTGCTAGGTTCTTCTATCTAATGCGCCGCTCAGAACAACACATGGATTTTGATTTAAAATTAGCAACGTCAAAATCTAATGATAACCCAGTCTTTTATGTTCAGTATGCACATGCTCGAGTATGCAGTGTTTTACGTCAATTAGATGAAAAGGGCTGGGGGAAAAATCTTTTGTTAGGCTTAGAGAATTTAGAAAAATTAACTGAAGAACATGAAAGCTCATTATTAGCAACCTTAGCGCGCTATCCTGAGGTGTTAGAACGATCAGCGTTACAATATGAACCGCATCAATTAGTTATTTATCTGCGCGATTTAGCGCATGATTTTCATACCTATTACAATGCTCATCAATTTCTTGTTGATGATGAAGTACTCCGTAATGCTCGATTAAGTTTAATTTGTGCTGTAAAGCAGGTATTAGCTAACGGATTAGGATTATTAAGTATTAACGCACCTGAATCCATGTGATGACTAGAGATTATAAACCAAGGCCTAATAAAAGAAAATTTGCGGGCCAGCAAAAAAATTATAATGATGAACGTTCAAAAGTCAGCCTATGGAGGTGGATGTTAATTACCGCAATCATTATTTTATTCGTGGTATTTTTGGTTTCTTTACGTAGCAGTCATAAGGAAGAAAATCCAGCAGCAGGTTTAGAAGTTACATCAAATAAAACGTCTACTGAAAATTCAGCGCCCATTAAAGAAGATAAAAAAAATGAAGTAAAACAAGGCCCTAAACCACCACAGTTTGATTTTTATACTATCTTACCTGAAAAAGAAGTTATTGTTCCGGAATACGAAATTAAAACCAGAACTCGTGAGGAGCATGTAGGTAAAGCTAAAGACGCGCATTATATTTTACAGGTAGGTTCTTTTAAAACTTTTAAAGAAGCTGAAATCTTAAAAACAAAATTAGCCAGTATGGGAATGGAATCGACCATACAAAAGCAAAAAATCGGCATAATAAGTTGGTATCGAGTAAAAATGGGACCTTATACCCAAATGCCCAGTATTAATACTATCAGAGGAAGATTAAGACAGAATGGAATTGATGTCATTATTACTGAAACAGGGGAGTAAGTATTAATTCAAATAATCGACTTTAACGGCGCTAATTAATTTAGAGTAAACACCAAAAGGTCGGGTTAACAGCTTTATCGTTAAACCAACGTGCTAAATCACAACTGATTTAATTGCTGTCTATAAAACACTAAAGCTTTTTTACTCCAGCAGAATTAGATTATTCCAACGCTTAACATAAAGACATTGAATGTTAATAGATCTAAAAAAACCTCTCTTAGCCACTCATAATAGATATTAATAGTCTCGTAAGTTTTTGCACTTTTCCTATGTTAGTAACCCTATAATTCAATCTGGCTGTATGTGAATCGTAGTGGGTAAAACGTCATTCCCATTGGCATGGACTACCGGAAACCAGTTGCTATGGAGGACGGAAGCACATCACTATAAATTTGATGATAAGCACTTTAACT
>CAIVGC010000016.1 GCA_903905335.1 uncultured Methylococcaceae bacterium | reverse complement strand
GCTAGTGTATTAGTGGGGGATTATCTCTATTCTAGTGCTTTTGAAATGATGGTTCGTACTGGCAATATGCGAGTTATGGAGATTCTATCAAAAACTACCACTGCTATTGCTGAGGGTGAGGTATTACAACTGTTAAATTGTAATAATCCAGAGACTACTGAAGCTAAGTATTTAGAAGTTATTGCAAGAAAAACAGCGATTTTGTTTAGTGCTGCCACACGATTGAGTGCTGTAATAACAGGTGTCTCGGTTGAGATCGAAGAAGGCTTAGCTCAATATGGACAACATTTAGGAATTGCTTTTCAATTGATTGATGATGCTCTTGATTATAAAGCAAGCCAAGATGATCTAGGTAAGAACCTAGGAGATGATCTTGCTGAAGGTAAACCAACATTGCCTTTGATTTATGCTATTCAAAAAGGAACTGAGCAAGAAGCCTCCATAATTATTGAGGCTATTAAAAATGGCAATCGTGACGTCTTTAATGAGGTTTATGCCATAGTAAAAAGTACTCAGGCTATTGCTTATACAGAACAACGTGCCGATGAAGAAGCTGAAAAAGCCATTAATGCATTGAGTGTTCTGCCAGATTCAGACTATAAATCCGCATTAATTCAATTAGCTAAGTTTTCTGTACAGAGAAGTTATTAGAGCGATCATTCATGACTGGTTGGGAATTTATTAACTAAGCCAGTCACACGTTGCACTCTTTGTCGGACTGTACTAGTAAAAACACTCGAATTAGCGACCAGTTTAATGGTTTTTTTTGCCCTAGTGATGGCGGTATAGAGTAATTCTTTGGTTAATACTGGACTGATGATCTCTGGCAGTATAATCAAAACCTCTTCAAATTCTGAACCTTGGCTTTTATGTATAGTCATGACAAAAACAGTTTCACAATGGGGAATACGAGTAGGTAAGTATTTCTTTATACTGCCGTCAGCTTGTTGAAAAAATACTCGAAGTTGATCTCCTTGTTCCTTATCACGCAAACAAATACCGATATCACCATTATAAAGCTGTAAGGCGGCATTATTTTGAGTGATCATGATCGGGCGACCGCAGTACCATAACCCAGATAAATGGATAAGTTTTTTCTCAAATAGCGATTGTTCTACCGCTTGAGTAATCTCAGAAACACTGTTTTTTCCGAGTCGTGTTGCACATAAGGCTTGAAAGCGATTGAACGCTTTATAAATATCACTAAATTCAGCGCTTTTAGTAATCAGTTGCAAATACGGTACTTGTTGCTTAGTGATATATTCGATTAAATCAGATTCTAGTAGGGTTATATTTTTATTGCCAGCTTGTAATAGCTGCCAAGCTTCCTGAGCTTGTTGTTGGTTGATGGCAAGAGCAAAGCTTTTTATATCTTCATCAAAACGATGTGATTTTTGCAGTTCTAGTGTTTGCTGTGGTAGAGCCATAGTAAGATCTGCCAGCACAGCCCCAGATTCAACAGAGGCCAATTGGTCTTTATCACCCAAAAGTATCAGTCGTGCGCCAGGTTTTAAGGCATCTAATAATTTACTCATTAATGCTAAATCAACCATTGAGGCTTCATCAACGACAACCAGATCATATACTAGGGGTTGCTTAGCATTATGGCGAAAATAGGGCGAGGGCGGCTTTGCTCCTAATAAGCGATGCAAGGTCGTTACTGATTCTGGTATTGCGGATTTTATCGAAGTTATGCAGGGTAATGCTGCTTTGTTGAATCCAATTGATTCTTGAAGGCGCATAGCTGCCTTGCCAGTGGGAGCTGCTAAGGCAATGAGTAGTGGTTGATCTGATAGTTCTTGTAATAGGGCAAGAATTTTGACGACAGTGGTTGTTTTTCCTGTACCGGGGCCTCCTGTAATCATGCAGAAAGCTTGATTGACGGCCATGATGGCTGCGGCACGTTGCCAGTCAGTTGTAGTGGTTATACCGAAATAGGTATCAAGTAATGCGTTAAGGTCGATAGAGGTGTTTAGCTTATGGCTATTTTTAAACTGAATCATTTGAGTAAGTTGCTGCGCTAAACGGTTTTCATAGTGCCAATATCGGTGGAGATATACACGATCTTGTTCAATAACGAGAGGTAATGTGATAGTTGTATCCGAAGTGGTCATTTGATTGTGAGTTAATGCTAGCCCGGACGCTATAATTAAATTTTTGGCCTGTTCATTTAATTGAATACAGCTATTTCCTTGGCTTTGCTCAAATGATAATGACATCATTAGGTTTTCAAATTCTTGTTTTTGCAAGGGATTTAATAGTGAGCGTTCGCTGAGAAATTTAGCGAATACTACATCAAGTCGGCTAAAAGTTTGTTTTTCGTAAATCATTGAGGTCATACTTATTGAGTTTTTTATTAGCTACGGGTAATTAAAAAGCTAAGAAATAAATAGAGTTAAATTAAGCTAACTATTTTAATTTATTCAGGAATTAAACTGCATTATTATAATCAATAGCCTATTTTTAAGTTTAATTACCAGTAATGTAACTCTGCTTACAAATATAAACATTTGTAAGCAACAAACGATAAGTCTAAAGTGATTAATTGCTTTACATAACTCCTATTATCAAATACTCCTTTATGGAAAAAGTAAATGTACTTTATTATCAATTTAAATATGTATTTAAAAAAGCTAAATAAGTTTCTGTGCTTAGCTATAAAATTAGAGCGAAGTTAATATGACGCCCCGTCGTTTGTTTTTAATGTGTTTTACTACGATTGTGTGGGTTTTTCTAAGTGGATTGACGTTGTTGAATGACAATGAGGCTGATCTAGCCAATAATAAAAATGTAACGATAACTCCTGTTCCAATAAAGGTTGAAAGCAATGTAAAGCAACTGAAAGCAAAAAAACCTGAAAATATTGTTGAGCTGCGCTCTAAAAAAACAGTTAGAGTCGAGGCTGCTAGAAAACAAAAATCACTTATTCATAGTGAGCTTGATAATCCATTGGATCTTTCTATACCGTTTAAAGCATCTGAGAAGTTTGATTTTGAAAAAACGTGGTTAATTCCTCACCAAACTTTAGATGTGTTTGCTGTTGATCCTCATAAGAAAGCGAGATCAATAGAGTTGGATGGTGACCTTTTAATGTCTCCGGATCCACAACCAGAAAAACGAAAGTCTGTAGATGGCGCGGGTATTATTATTAATATTAAGCCTTGATTATTGCAGTCATTAAATTTGATACATGCTTAAATTAATCTAACCATTCAATAATATAGTCTTCTAAGTCTAATTTAGGTGATTCTTTAATGGCATAGCGATGAATTGATATGCCGGCTTTTTTAACACTAGTGCTGCGCCCCGAGATCAAAGGATGCCAGTTAGGGAGTTCTTGCTGGTCATTAAGTAAGCGATACGCGCAGGTAGTTGGTAGCCAATGATATTGCGTAAAATCAAAACGTTTTAAATTT
This sequence comes from uncultured Methylococcaceae bacterium, assembly GCA_903905335.1. GTDB lineage: Bacteria > Pseudomonadota > Gammaproteobacteria > Methylococcales > Methylomonadaceae > Methylobacter_C. The sequence continues at coordinate 5,391 of CAIVGC010000016.1, read as the reverse complement.
AAACATTCTGGTACTAATTGAGTGCGCTCAGTGTAGCGTGTGCAGCGACAGGTCTTGAGGTCTATAAGTTTGCACGCAACACTGGTATAAGCTATTTCTCCAGTATCTTCATCTTCTAGTTTATGTAGGCAACATTTGCCGCAACCATCACATAATGATTCCCATTCTTCGGTGGTCATCTCGCTTAGTTTTTTTGTTTTCCAAAAGCTCATGCTAGATTTAATAAAGTAATGAGAAGGCAATAGTTAATGACTGGTTAAGAAAATAACCGCGCATTAGTTATTATGGCTGTATGCTAGATGCTTTAAGATCTCTCTATAATGCGGATAATCTTTAATAGTGAGTACGCCGATTTCATTAAGTAACCCTTGGAAATGGCTGGCCGCTCTGCCACCTACGATAAGAGCAACATCACTACCGATTAATTTTTTTAATCTTCGCAGCTCTTTATGTACAACATGATCATCACTTGCAAAGCTAAGGCTGATAGTTAATGCCTGTGCATTTATATATTTAACGGCTACAGCTATTTCCTCAGCAGGTAAATCGGCGCCTAAATAAGTGACTTGCCAGTCGCTAAATTCTGCCATGATGGCTGCTAACATAGCGCCTAATTCATGGCGCTGCCCCATGGGAGTAGTCACTATCATTTTAGGGGCGTTGACTGAGCAGGGAGAATTGTTGCGTAAAATATAGCTTAAGGAGCGAATAACCGATGAAGCCATGTGTTCATGGGCAGGTCTTAGTTCTCCTTCTTTCCAGCGCTCACCAATCTGGCTCAATAAAGGTGTTAATAACTTCTCAATAAAGATTTCAGAGCCAAGTTCTACAAGTGCATTTTCAAAATTAGCTTCTAGTAATTTCGCATCAAAAGCTAATACAGCGGTATGGCATTTTTCTATGTAATCTTCGGCAATATGATATAGATTAGCCTTCGAATTTACTGCATTAGAAAATGGAGTTGGGCTACTTCCAGACTCATCCTTCAATAACGTTTTTAGATCGCTTAGGGAAAATTGAGCGATTTGACTAATACTGTGACCATTATTCGTTGCTTGATTAAGTAATTTTAGTCTAGCAATATCTTGATCAGTATAGACTCTGTGGCCGCCTGGAGTGCGTGTGGGGGTGACTGCTTGATAGCGACGCTCCCACGCTCTTACTAGATCGGATTTAATACCTGATCTTTTGGAAACAGTACTTATTAAATATTGCGCGGAGTCGTCGTTAAATTCAGCCATAAGTTGCTTCTTTGCATCAAAACTAAAAAGTTCATACTAACATAATCTTTTACAAAACATTGACAAATAATGTACTTATTAATATTAGGATTTATATTCATAAGGTTAATTATTGTTCTGGAAAACACTTTAAATCCAGAAAGCTAAAGCAATAGCCTCAATTTTAGAGCCTAAGATCAACATGGACTGACAAAATAAGTATAATGACGTCACAGTTTTCTTGCCTATTTAATGAGTACTTTGAATTTCTATGCCCTTAAAAATTGCACTCGCACAAATTAATTTCCTAGTCGGTAATATTGCCGCTAATGTTAAGCATATGGCTGATGCCGCTAGTTATGCGCGGGATGAATTGCAGGCGGATATTATCGTCTTCCCTGAGTTAAGTATTACCGGTTATCCGGCTGAAGACTTGCTATTGCGCGCTGATTTTATTAATGCCGCTAATAATGCTATTTATCAGTTAGCTGATGAGGTTACTGATATAGCTATGGTCGTGGGTTTTCCTGAGCATGAAGGTGAGGCATTATATAATAGTGCGGTTGTACTACATCAAGGTGCAATATTGGCCTGTTATCGTAAACAGGCCTTACCCAACTATGGCGTATTTGATGAACGACGCTATTTTACCGCAGGTCTCGAGCCTTGTGTGTTTGAGTTTAATGGCACTTTTATTGGCCTGACGATTTGCGAAGATGTTTGGAAAAACGGCATTATTGAGGCCAGCCAACAAGCAGGTGCAGAGCTATTGTTAACACTGAATGCTTCACCGTTTAATTCAGGCAAGATCCTTCAACGCGAAGCGATTATTTGTCAGCAAGTTAAAGCTGCAAAAATTCCTCTGGTTTATGTTAATCAAGTAGGCGGCCAAGATGAATTGATCTTTGATGGCGCGTCCTTTGTAGTGGATGCACAGGGCGAGATTGTCTTTCGTGCCGAAGAATTTAAAGAGCAGATTAGCGTTATCGAGTTTGACGGTAACACGCCGGTCAAAGCTGAATGCGCGCCACTTTATACTAAAATATCTAGCGAATATCAGGCTTTAGTGTTGGGTATTAAAGACTATGTACGTAAAAATGGCTTTCAAGGCGCCTTATTAGGCTTGTCCGGCGGTATTGATTCAGCACTAGTGTTGTCCTTGGCGGTCGATGCGCTGGGTGCGGATAAAGTTGAAGTCGTGCTCATGCCCTCGCGTTACACTCAAGATATGAGTAACGAAGATGCGCTATTACAGGCGAAAGTTTTAGGCGTAAACTACCATATTATTCCTATAGAGCCCGCCGTTAATGCCTTTACCGGTATGTTAGCCGAGGTATTTAGTGGCGAGGCTAAAGATACCACTGAAGAGAACATTCAGGCGCGTTGCCGAGGCGTAGTTTTAATGGCGCTTTCTAACAAACAAGGCAAATTATTGCTGACTACCGGTAATAAAAGTGAAATGAGTGTCGGCTATGCCACGCTCTATGGTGATATGGCGGGTGGTTTTGCGCCGATTAAAGATGTGCCTAAGTTGCTGGTTTATCAATTAGCTAAATATCGCAATAGCTTGTCACAGGTAATACCTGAACGTGTCATTACCCGCCCGCCTTCTGCTGAGTTAGCACCCGATCAAGTCGATGCTGATTCTTTACCTCCTTATGAGATTTTAGATCCTATCCTAGAGCGATATATTGAGCTAGACCAGTCAGCTGAAACTATCATCGCTGCCGGTTTTACTGCGGCAGATGTTAAAAGAGCGATTAGCTTAGTGGATAGAAATGAATATAAGCGCAGGCAATCTCCTCCAGGTATTCGTATTACCGAGAAGGCTTTTGGTCGTGATCGACGCTATCCGATTACTTCTGGCTATAAGGGTATTTGATGTGCGTTGGATTCACAATAATGGCTAGTAGAGCCATCTTAGATTGCTGTCGATCATAGCTTAGTTGGAGTGGAGGGTATCTGCTACGCAGTATTGATAAGCTACTTTACTACAGAGCAAAGGTGATCTATATAGAGTAGAGGTGATTAATCATAGCTTAGTTATGAGCCACCCCTGAGCAAGCCTGATCTACGTTAAAGTAAGTGCTATCTACTCCGGGGTAGCTAAGATCCACTCTGAAGTTAGTGTCATCTACTCTGTAGAGATTAGCTTCCGTAATATTGATAGCTTTAACTATGCACTAGATAACTTGGGTATTTGCAGTTAGCTAAGTCAGATTAGCAATGCATAGTAATCTGACATTGACGTAATATGTTGATGATTATTGGTTTTTTAAAGACTCTAATAAGCTAATCGCTGCTTTCTTTTCTAAGAACTCTAGGTCTGTATTTACTATTGGTTCTAGTATAGCAATCGCTTTGGCTGTATTGTTATTATTCACATAGGCTTGAGCTAAATGGAGTTGTATATCATTTTGTTTGGGTGCTAAAGTCGCTGCCTTTTCAAGTAAGGTAATAGCTTCGCTGTGTTGGTTTTGTTTCAGCAGAAGGTTGCCATAAGTATCTAAAATAGCGGCGGATTCGGGTGCCTTATCGTAAGCTCTCTTAGCTAGTTCTAATGCTCTAGAGTCGTTTTGCTGGGCATATAGTATCGCTAAGTTGTTTAGGGCTATTACATTATCGCTTTGCTCGGTTAGCATAGCGTCATAATGAACTTCGGCCTGTTTGAAATCATTCTGCTGTTGGTAAATGGTCGCCAGTTTAAAATGGATAGCCAAGTCTTTTGGAGTCTTTGTTACGGCCTCATTCAGGAGTTTTAGAGCCTCAACTGGTTTCTTTTGAGCAATGAGTATATCGCTTATAGATAAGAGTATTTTGTCATTAGGTTGTGCTTTATAAGCGAGTTGATATTGCTCAATAGCTTTTTCAAGTTGTTTTTCCGCTAAATAAGTATCGCCGGCTAACAGCTTACCTAATATCAGTTTTGGAAATTGCTGGTCTATTTTGTGAGCTAAAGTTATAGCATCTGGATATTGTTGATGTTTAATTAAATAGGCGACTTTAAAAACAAGGGCTTCGGGTTTATCAGGCGCTATGAGTGCTGCTTCATTTAATAAGGCTAGGGTTTCTTTGTCTTTATCGGTATGTTCGCTGAGTAATCTGGCCAATAGTAAGCGACTACCGACATCTTGTTTATCAAGATCAATTACTTTCTGCAAACTTTGTTCAGCTAGTGATTTTTGATTATTAAAGAGTTGAGCTTGAGCAAGCATATCAAATGCTAGGTTGTTATTAGGATAGCGTTTAACTAAGTCGTCACATAGAGCTAAGATTTTTTCGGGTTGTTTTTGTAAGCCATAAAATTTTCCTAGGCTTTTGATGACCTCTATTTCTACTTTAATATCGTCGCTTGCTTTGTCTTTTGCCGTCAGCAACAGTTTTTCTACCTCGGCATCGTTTTTTTGCTTATAAGCAATATCCGCCAACATTAAATAAGCATTGATGGTTTTATCATTGATAGCGATGGCTTTATTAGCGAACTCATTGGCTTTATCTAATTGATCTTCATCTAAAGCCAATTTTGCTGAACCTAACAGCGCTAGAATATTTTTGGGCTCTAATCTAAGGGCTTTGTCATAATTTTTTTGAGCGGCAATAGGATCTTTTTTCAAGGTTTCCAGCAAGGCCTGTAAATTATAATAATCAGTTTCATCAGGATGTTTTTTTAAATAATCGGCTATTTTTTTACCCGCCTCTTCAAGTTTGTTTTGTTTCAGTTGATCGAGTATTTCTAAATAATGAGCTCTTTTACTGCTTAATTCGGATTCTTGCAAAGATTCTAGTATGGATTTGGCTTTGCCTTGATCGTCAACGTTAGGATTCAGTTGCTCAAGCTTATTATAATTATTTTGAAGGTGTTCCATAGGATTGTAAGTTGAAGCTATCACCAGTGAGTTAGAGCTTAATAGCATTATAGCGATAGCAGTCAGCTGTATTTTTAAAAGTTTTTTTGTAGGATTCATGAGCTTGCCTGATTAAGTGAAAAATAAGTTGTCATTGATGATAATTAGTACTGGGTTTTTTCTTGTAAAGCCTTTAGTTAGGAGCTTTTAAGTTGAACGATAATGCAAAGATGCTTTAAGTGCTTTTAAAAATGAGTCGTTTTTTTCTGAATATTTATCTAGCCAGATAACAGAGTGGCTAAAATATATCATCTTCTATATGGGTT
>CAIVGC010000015.1 GCA_903905335.1 uncultured Methylococcaceae bacterium | reverse complement strand
GGCTTTCCCCAATTGATAAAAAAAAATTTCTTAACTAAAAGCCAGTATTCAATAACAAAAAAGCAAAGTTGCTTAACTAAAAAGCAGTTATTTAAAATGAATTTAAACTATTCAAATTAAAATAGGCTAGGACTGACAGCGAAAAAGGCTCGTACTTCTTAACTAACAGCCGGACTTTAATAACTAAAAAGGAAGGTAGTTATTATAAAAGTGTCTTTTAGTTAAGAAAAAAGGTCTCTTCGAAAATTAAAAACAAAAATATCAAAAACATTTAGCAAAATATCAAAACCAATCGGTTTGAGCAAGGTAGGCTGAGTAAAACTCGGCTCAAATATCAACTTTTAGGTTACCTTTTTTGCAATTTATCATACTATACCTGCTATTTATAAATCTCTATAGGGACGTAATCGGTCATATCTTTTTAACCTAATAAAGCCATGGATACTACAAACTACGAAGCCTGCCCAGAGTGTGATTTATTACTCAAGTCAGCTCAGCCTAAAATTGGCGAAAATGTCCATTGCTCTCGCTGTGGCTTGTTACTTTCACGTCCTCGTAAAAAAAGCGTTGAGCGCACCTTTGCCCTTTCTATTGCGGGGTTTATATTATTTTTCCCCGCTAATTTTTTGCCAATGGTGGGCATAACCGTTCTAGGTAATGCCAATACGGGTCTATTAATGTCTGGAGTCATCACTTTATATAATGATGGTATGGTGGCTGTTGCTATTGTCGTATTTTTGGCTAGCATTTTGTTTCCCCTAGTGCATCTTAGTTTATCTTTACTAATCAGTGGACACCTTTATTTTAATTACTCCAATCGTTATTTAGTTGGCTGGATGCGCTGGATGCACCGCTTGGACGAATGGGTAATGCTGGAAGTTTATATGCTGGGTATCATTGTTGCCTGCGTTAAACTCATGGCGCTGTCTCCAGTCAAGTTCGGCTGGGGTCTTTATGCATTTATCGCACTGATTATCATAACTACACTGTTAACTAGTGGTCTTGATAGCAAGTTATTCTGGGAACGCATCGAGCACTTAAGTAAGGAGAATAATTATGCACGCTAAAAGCAATGCACTAAAGCAAGGTTTTATTCGCTGCCACGATTGTGGTCGCTTAGTAAAAACAATCAATCAACCTTCATCCTGTCCACGCTGTGACAGTCATTTACACGCACGCCGCCCTCACAGCCTGCAACGCACCACGGCATTGTTATTCAGTAGTTTTTTCTTGTACATTCCTGCCAATATTTTTCCCATTATGACGGTGAATCAATTTGGTGCTGGCGAGACACATACTATTGCCGGAGGCATTATTGAATTAATTGATAGTGGTATGATACCTATCGGACTGATGGTTTTAGTAGCAAGTATTCTTGTACCTTCGTCAAAGCTGCTAGGTATCAGCTTACTGCTGCTATGCGCACATTTTCGCTGGCAAATTAATGCTCTTTACTGGACAAAGATGTATCGTGTTATTGCTTTTGTAGGGCGATGGTCAATGCTGGATATTTTTATGATTTCCATTCTAGTAGATTTGGTGAATTTTGGTGGTGTGCAGATTATCGCTGGCCCTGCAGCAACCGCATTTGCCGCTGTGGTAATATTAACAATGTTCGCCGCTGAAAATTTCGATCCTCGCTTGCTTTGGGACAACCAACAAAACTTATGAATGATTTTATAGAGCCACCTTACGAAGCAGTTGATGCAGTTATAAGTAAAAAGTGGGAGTTACCACTTATATGGTTATTACCCTTGTGCGCATTATTAATCAGTGGCTGGCTAATCTATAAGACCTTATCAGAAAAAGGTCCAGAAATTACTATCATTTTTCCTAGCGCAGATGGTTTAGAAATAGACAAAACAAAAATTGAATACTTGGATGTAGAAATAGGCAAAGTTTCCAATATAGTTATTAATAAAAATTTGAAAACCATTGAAGTCACTGCACAAATGCATAAAGATACCAGTGATTTTCTAACAAATAATACACAGTTTTGGGTGGTACGACCACAAATCGGCTTAAGTGGTATTTCAGGTTTAAATACACTAATGTCAGGAGCTTACATAGCTATTAAGCCCGAACAAGGCAAACCAGAACATCACTTTACAGGGCTTACTAAAATACCTGTATTGGAAGCTAACGCTGAAGGCAAAGCATTCATACTTGAAACGACTAATATCGGTTCAATGGGCCCTGGAACACCGATAAGCTTTCATGGTATCTCTGTAGGCAAGGTACTTCATTATGAACTAGCCAAAAATGCTGATAACATCAAGCTTAATGTTTTTATCAACTCACCTTATGACCAATTTATAAGGACAAATACTCGCTTTTGGATAGACAGTGGTATTGATTTATCTGCGGGTGCCAATGGTTTTAAATTACGGACAGGACCTTTGAGCTCTTTATTTGCTGGCGGTATTGCTTTTCGTACCTCGATTGATGATAAAGCGACCGATATTGCGCCCGAACATACGCCATTTCAACTATTCGATGATTATGATCAATCTACACAAGTGATTTATCATAGAACCGTAAAAGTCGTCATGTATTTTAAGGAATCTGTTCGAGGTTTAACCATTGGCGCGCCGGTTTTATTACTCGGCATTCCCGTTGGTAAAGTAACCGGTATTACTCTAGAAGTTAATGCACAAACTATGGAAATACAAATTCCAGTCCTAGTTGAAATAGAACCGGAGCGCATTAAAATACTTAATAAACAAGTTAATCTAACAAATAAGGATAATATGGGGCATCTGGTCGCCAAAGGGTTACGCGCACAATTGCAAACCGGCAGTTTGATGACTGGACAACTATTTATTGCTCTGGACATTTTTCCACAAAGCAAAATAGTCACCCACAGCAATGATACGGGCTACCTAGAATTTCCGACAACACCCAACTCAATGAATCAGATTGTTAATTCAGCACAAGCTATTATGGATAAAGTTTCCAAACTGCCCTTGGAAACGATGACTACCGAAATTAACAATACCCTAAAATCCTTACAAGGCACGTCCAAAGCAGCAACTAAGACTTTAGTCACTGCCGACGGCGCGATAGAAACTCTTGATAAAACCATGAGTTCAGCTCAAAAGGTATTAACTACATTGGAGCCTGGGTCAACTACGCAGTACGAGCTGAACCAATTACTACAAGAACTGACACAAACTGCAAGCTCTGTTAAACAACTATCCGATTATCTGGAAGAACATCCCGAATCTTTAATTCATGGTAAAAAAGAGAAGTAACCATTATGTTAAATAAGCTCTCAAACCGATTCGTTATGCTCTGCGTTAGCTGTCTGCTAACTGCATGTGCTTCAACCGCCCCCACAAACTATTACGTACTGGAGTCACTAAGTCAGCCACCCTTGGTAACAGCCCACACTACTGAAAACAATATACTGATTGGTATTGGGCCACTATCGCTCCCTGCTGTACTTGATCGAGATCAGATTGTCACGCGCACAGAAAATAACAACATACAAATAGCCGAATTTGATCAATGGGCGGCGCCATTAAAAGGTAATATCATTAGTATATTAAGACAAAATATGGCAACTCTGCAGCCAAATTTCATTGTGAGAGCCTATCCTTGGAACGCTTATGGTGATGTTAATTATCGAGTGATTGTTGATATTAGTCGCTTTGATACGCAACTTGGCAAATCCGTAAATCTTGAAGCAAGTTGGTCAATCATGGAGGAAAAAAATCATACTATAATCAGCAATGGTCAAGTTAAACTCGATCAACAACTGACTGATGCTAGTTACAATAACGCGGCGCAGGCACTTAGTAAGTTACTAAGTAAGTTCAGTCAAAAATTATCCCTAGATCTCATTAATATACAACAAAGATAACTAATACAAGCTATTAAACGTTGCATAAGTTATTGCATGAGAAGGTTGAAGGCTGTATGTGAATCGTAGTGGATAAATAAAATAAAACCGGTAAATACACACTTAGTAAGTACCTGAAAAACACCACATTCTGGATCACGGCATGGACTGCCTTGATCCAGAATACTAGGATGTACCTGTCCGTAGTTAAAGTGCTTATCATGAAATTTATAGTGATGTGCTTCCGTCCTCCATAGCAACTGGTTTCCGGTAGTCCATGCCAATGGGAATGACGTTTTACCCACTACGATTCACATACAGCCAGATTGAATTATAGGGTTCCTAACATAGGAAAAGTGCAAAAACTCACGAGACTATTAATATCTATTATGAGTGGCTAAGAGAGGTTTTTTTAGATCT
>CAIVGC010000014.1 GCA_903905335.1 uncultured Methylococcaceae bacterium | reverse complement strand
CTCATTAAAGACAAAAAATTAAAAGTCCAAGCCGCCATTCAAGGTGACAAAGTCCGCGTAACCGGTAAAAACCGCGACGATCTTCAAGAAGTGATTCAAATGCTCAGAGATGAAAAACTTGAGATGCCTTTGCAATATGAAAATTTTAGAGACTAAGCAACTGAACCTTTAATACCTAATGATATTGAAGGTTAAAACTATTTTAAAAGCCAAGAAAACTCATATATCCCTCATACAAATGACTTAACCGAACATGCTTCCAAAGAACGTTTAAGTCAAGTATTTGTCTAGCCTTACGCTGACAAAGCCATTAACTTTAAACAGTTATCCAACTCCCACTCCTCCCTCTTAAATATCTCTAGTGAATTCAAGTCTCGAACATTTTGTTCATGTTTTGTTAAACTATATTTTGACATGATCTCACTTAGTTGTTACATTATTGTGAAACTATTAATAAACAAATCGTTAATAATAGCGACACGAGTTAATAAAACTTAAGTTTTAAATATTTGATGTTTTCGGGAGTTTTTTATTATGTCTTATTTCAATGAGCCGTTATTAAAACAAGATGTCAATGCCTTGGCGTTTAACAATGGCATTGAAGCTGTTAAAACAGCTGGTAACGATACTAAAGAATTTATACCTAAAGATAACAGCAATTTTGAACTTGCTCATTTGTTAAGCATTGAAAAAGCAAACCTAGTTGAGACTCTGTGTCAATTTCCTGCCACAGCACTATGGTTAATTAACAAATATACTGAAACTGATGTTATTACTGAGCAAGAAGAAGATACTCTGGCTGAACCAGCACCTTCATCAATTTTAGTAGATATTAAAAAACAATTTTATGAACTGAGCCTTAACAGCTCAACTAATAACAATGAATCGATCAATAAAAAAGAACTATCATTAACCTTACAGCTCTTTCCTTTTTCTTTTCATGATCTAACAGAACTCATAAATATATTTGCTTATAGCTACAAATACCGAGAAATTTATTGTCAACATTTAACTCAAGACTCCCAAAATAAGAGCAGGATATTGCTTAAAAGACTTGAGGCCTCAAATCATCATGACCCTATAAGTGCCAACCAGTGGCTAGCTAACCTTATAATCTATGACGAACAATTTTTGTTGCTTTCTAGTAGTGATATGCATAAACATTTCACTAATGTTGTTTTTTATGAACATAATTGGCTTAAATTAAGACAAAAACTGGCTACTGCAAATTCAAGATTAGTTTTATTCATTGCTAATCAATATAAAGGTAGCTTCTTAGATTTTGATGACCTTGTTCAGGAAGGTCAATCCGGCTTATTAAAAGCAATTGATAGGTATGATTATCGGCTGGGTTTTCAGTTTTCAACCTATGCTGGCTATTGGATTAGGCAAGCTATATCCAGATCACTTTCTCGATGCGAGAGAGTAGTAAGAATTCCTTGCGGCAAAATTGGCATTATTAATAAAGTCTTTCGCACTAAAGAACAATTCATAAATCGCACAGGTAGAGTGCCAACAACTAAAGAACTAACTGAGCACAGTGATTTACCTAGCAATGAAATTCATGCTGTTTTATCAATGTCTCAAGCAGCGATGCCCTTTGAAGGCTTAGGTGAAGACGGGGAAACTACATTTGCGCCGATTGATTTTTTAGAACAACAAACATTTAAACCTGCGTTTGTTGAGATAGCAAAAACTGACCTTGATAATATTCTTGAGAAGGCACTAAAAATACTTAACCCACGAGAAGCAAGAGTAATATGCTGTCATTTTGGGATTGAAGTAGACAAAGAAATGACCCTGCACGAAATTGGCTTAGAACTTGATTTAACTCGCGAACGCGTCAGACAAATTCAAGTTATCGCTTTAAATAAAATAAAACGTAATTTCGGCGAACAGTTAATGAGTTTTTTATAATGTACAAAATCAATAAAGAAAGCTAATATGAAATCCTACAAAATCAGTAGGATTAATGAACCATATTTCAAGCTGATAACAGGATAACGTCGGAATATACTCGTTTTGAATGCAGTTGTAGACAAACACAACAGTTGACCCTTAGGGGATTTGGAGATTAGAACCATGAAAAAATACATACAAACCACACTACTTTGGAGTGTGGTCTTGGTAGGTGCATTTCTTATCTATAACCGCATAAATACTACGCCGGCAATAGATGAATCCATCGCTTATTCTGATTTTATTAACAAGGTTAAAAATAAATTAGTAGATCGAGTTGAAATAGCAGGATCTGCTATCAAACTTCGTACCTCCGATGGTCAAAACCTTGAAACATTTAACCCTAATGACCCACATTTAATCGATGATCTTTTGGGTGCAGGCGTACAAATAAGAACAAAACCACCCGCTCAACAGTCGGTATTCATGCAAATGTTTATCTCGTGGTTTCCTATGCTACTTTTAATAGCAGTGTGGGTCATTTATATGCGAAAAAATCAAGGTGGCGGCTTAGGAGGCAATGCTTTTGGTAAAAGTAAAGCCAAACTTCTGGAAGAAGATAAATTAACAGCCACTTTTGCCGATGTAGCTGGCTGTGAAGAAGCAAAAGAAGATGTAGCTGAGCTTGTGGATTTCTTAAAGGATCCACAAAAATTTCAAAAACTGGGTGGGAAAATACCACGCGGTATCTTAATGGTTGGCCCTCCAGGCACAGGAAAAACACTGATAGCAAGAGCTATTGCTGGAGAAGCCGGCGTAAAATTCTTCACTGTATCTGGATCTGATTTCGTGGAAATGTTTGTTGGTGTTGGTGCCTCCAGAGTAAGAGATATGTTTGCTCAAGCCAAAGAACACTCACCTTGCATCATATTTATTGATGAAATAGACGCTGTCGGTCGCCAAAGAGGTGGAGCTGGCATGGGCGGTGGCAATGACGAACGAGAACAAACCTTAAATCAATTGTTGGTGGAAATGGATGGCTTTACTGGCAATGAAGGCGTCATTGTTATTGCCGCGACTAACCGTGCCGATGTTTTAGATAAAGCTTTGCTCAGACCAGGTCGTTTTGACCGTGAGGTGAATGTTGGTTTACCCGATGTTCGTGGCCGCGAACAAATACTAAATGTACACATTAAGAAAGTACCTGCAGCTGATGATGTAAAGTTAAAAGATATTGCTAGAGGTACTCCGGGCTTTTCAGGTGCTGAATTAGCCAATGTAGTCAATGAGGCTGCGTTATTTGCAGCAAGATCAAACAAAGTGCAAGTTAGCATGAGCGATCTTGAAAAAGCTAAAGACAAAATACTCATGGGTGCTGAAAAACGTACCATGGTCATGACCGAAGAAGATAAATTATTAACGGCCTACCATGAAGCGGGTCATTGCATAGTGGGAGAATCCTCTCCAGATCATGACCCAGTTTATAAAGTAAGCATTATGCCTAGAGGCAGAGCTTTAGGTATCACCATGTTCTTACCTGAAAGAGATCAATATAGTGCCAGTAAACGCAAACTAGAAAGCCAAATAGCCAGCTTATTTGGCGGCAGGATTGCAGAACTCATGATTTATGGTGGCGATCGTGTAACTACAGGCGCCTCTAACGACATTGAGCGAGCAACTGAGCTAGCTCGCAACATGGTGACTCGCTGGGGGTTTTCCGACAAGCTAGGCCCCTTGGTTTATGGTGAACAAGGTGGCCAGTCATTTATGGGGCACCCAGGTACCCAAGGCAGCAAGGTATCGGGCATAGTTGCCGAGCATATTGATGAAGAAATTCGTGCGGTTATAGACTGTAACTATCAACGCGCAGAAACCATTTTACAAGAAAACATCAGCATACTTCATAAAATGGCAGACGCCTTGATGAAATGGGAGACTATTGATAAAGATCAGATTGATGATTTGATGGCCGGCAATGAACCAAGACCACCACAAGATATTGACAATCTATCTAGCAATAAACAAAGTTTTACTAAGCAGGAAAAAGTCGATGTTAATCCAATAAAAACCAATATTGACAAGAATAAGCCTGCTGGACAAGTTTGAGGTGCGTTCATTTTATAGGGGCTTTAATAGCCCCTTTTTTTTGTACTAAACATCAAGCTAAAATCAACTATTCAGTACCATTACGTTAAACATAAACAGGATAAATCTGGAGTATTAATCGTTGCATAAGTCATTGTATGAGAAGGTTGAAGGCTATATGTCATCCGTAGTGGCAAATAAAATAAGACCGAAAATACGGCTACCAATTTAAGACGGGACACTAGCTTAATCGTTCAATTTTAGGCAGGGTTCTTCTAAGCACAGACGAAAGACGAAAGGCGAAGGGTTAAGTCTAGTACCTGTCACGCCTTAAGTTGCTAGCCAAAAATACTCACGTATAATTACCTGAAAAACATTCCATTCGCCATCCCAGCATGGACTGCCGGGATCCAGAATACCAGGATGTACATGTGTTAGTTAGAGTGTTTATTATGAAACTTATAGTGCTGTGCCTCCGCCCTCCATGGTAACTAGTTTCCGGCAGTCTATGCCGGAATGACGATTTACCGACTACGATACACCTAGAACCAGATTGAATTATAGGGTTCCTAACATAGGAAAAGTGCAAAAACTCACGAGACTATTAATATCTATTATGAGTGGCTAAGAGAGGTTTTTTTAGATCT
>CAIVGC010000013.1 GCA_903905335.1 uncultured Methylococcaceae bacterium | reverse complement strand
GTGCCGGCTACCGTTATACTTTGGCGGCCATCGTTGTCGCCAGCCTAATACAAATATTAATGGGCTTTTTTAAACTCGGGCAATTAAGCGCCTTTTTTCCTGCCTCGGTGGTACATGGCATGTTAGCCGCTATCGGCATTATAATCATAGCGAGCCAAAGCCACGTTATGCTAGGGACTATTCCAGAAGCAGGCAGCCTATTTGCCATCATCGGACAAATTCCTCATAGCCTAGCAACCCTGCACTTAGACGTAGCTTTAATTAGTTTTCTAGCGCTATTAATACTCATCATTTGGCCGTTAATGAACAGCAAAATTCCAGCCGCAATCATTGTTTTGTTAGTCGGAGCTCTCTTTGCCTGGCATTTTGATTTCGATAATAGTGCCGTCCATAATGACTTAAACTATCTAGTTGTTTTACCCGACCAGTTTATGACCAGCTTTGCTTTTCCCGATTTTTCAAAAATACTCAGCTTAGACTTTTGGGTTGCCGTGCTTAGCATCAGCTTAGTAGGCAGCATTGAAAGCTTACTGGCGATCACGGCTATCGACCAACTTGACCCCTATCAACGCACGTCCGATGTTGATAAAGACTTAACCGCCATTGGTATAGGCAATCTACTAGCCGGCTTATTAGGTGGCTTACCAATGATTGCTGAAATCGTGCGTAGCTCAGCTAATATTAGTTACGGCGCTAGAACAGCGTGGTCGAACTTCTTTCATGGCTTGCTGTTATTGCTATTTGTGGTGTTTTTTACTGGCTTTATACAACGTATTCCCTTAGCGGCTCTAGCTGCGCTATTGGTTTTTATCGGTTATCGCTTAGCTTCGCCTGACACTTTCAATCGCGTTAAAGACATCGGCAATGAACAATTATTTATTTTTGTAATAACTATTGTCAGCACCTTAGCTACTAACTTATTATTAGGCGTAATTCTAGGTACGCTTACAAAACTAATCCTTAGCCTAGTAAGAGGCGTCTGGCCTAGCAACCTTTTCAAAATTCACTTTACTATTCAAGCTAGCGATCAAGACACGCAGCTGATTAAATTAGCTGGTTCGGCGCTGTTTTCCAATGTACTACCGTTAAAAAAAGCTCTACATCAGTTAAAGTCTGACCAGAAACTTATTATTGATATCAGCAATGCTTATTTAATAGATCATAGTGTTATGTCGTTTTTACAGCAGTTCCAGCGCAACTATGAATCTAAAGGCGGACACTGTCAGATAGTAGGTATAGCCCTGACTACTTTCTCAGACCATGCCTTAGCAGGTCGATTAATGACAGCAGATGATAGGAAATAAAGTGAACTTGGCTTTGTTGGCCTGCAACTTTTCGCAACCCAACATAAGCAACACTTAAATTAAATATCCCTGACTATCAAACATAATAGCCAAAAAGATCATTCACAATTTATACCTTTCAAGGAGTCCATAATGAACAATCAACTTAGCACGATAGAAATCCTGCCTACCGGGACTCACCTATATTCGATCATCTGGCTGCATGGCTTGGGAGCAGATGGTCATGATTTTGAGCAAATAGCCAAGGAGTTACATTTGAAGATGGCTACTAATATCCACTTCATTTTTCCTAATGCACCAATTCAAGCAGTCACTATTAATGGTGGTTCGAAAATGCGTGCTTGGTATGATATTTTAGAAAGGTCCTTAGAGCGCAAGGTTGATATAGCAGGCATTTATCAATCAGAACTGGCCATCAAACAACTAATAGAACTAGAGATCAATAAAGGCATCCGCCCCGAACATATCTTACTGGCTGGCTTCTCTCAAGGTGGCGTGATTGCCTTACATACCGGCTTAAGATATCCGCAAAAACTAGCCGGCATTATCGGACTTTCTACCTACTTACCCACGCTTAAACAATTAAGTACAGAACTGAATCCAGACAATACTTCCATACCGATATTTATGGGGCATGGCATATTAGATTCAATAGTTGAAATAGAAACAGGTAAAGCCGTAGCTACCGAACTGAAAAGCCTAGGCTATGACATTCAATGGCGTGACTATGTCATGGAGCATTCTGTTTGTGTAGAAGAAATAGAACATCTATCGACGTTTATTAATACGCTATTTAAATAGCCCTTAACAACGCCATTAACTTGAATATTGATTGCTAACTACTAGTACTTTTAGATTTAGACCTGGATGCAAACCTTTTACTAAATTGCTGGCATTGGTTTTTTGCAAATCAGCCAGCAGCACATTAAACTTTTTGGCAATCTTAACCAAGGTGTCACCTTCAGCTACTTTGTAATTAATAAGATGAATTGAAGGCGCTGCGCTAGCTAGTTGAGGAATAACGCTTTTAATGGTTAATTTTTGACCTAGCGTTAAGGCGGCTTTTACATTAGTATTGTTCCAGACAGCTATTTCTTGTGGCGCTACAGCAAAATGCTTAGCAATAGTTTGAATCGTATCGCCTTTTTTAACGGCATAAACCTGAGCACTGACTGCCTTAGTCTTAGTTGGCGCGACTAAAGCGATATTAGTAACTTTTGCTTGTTCAGGCATCAAAAGCTTCATACCTGTATGAATTGAAGATTTACCTAAATGATTAGCTGAAACGAGCAATGCAGAAGTGGTATGGTTTTTGGTGGCGATGGACGCTAAATTATCGCCGTATTTAACCGTGTATTGCAAAGGCGACTTAATGACTTCTTTGTTAATTTGAGGACTGTATTTATCTTGTGTTCTATTGCTAGCAACTCTCTCATCATATTGCCTTAAATCTACTCGTTCTGATAAAGGCAATGTGGCTAAGTTTTCTTTAAACGCCTGCACTCTATCTACAGGAACCAATAAACGATGCGGCCCCTGAGGAGCGGTACTCGCTCGATTAAAGCCCGGATTAAGCTTCATAAACTTATGTAAAGGTGTGTTAGCAAGTTGCGCAGCTTTATGTAAATCTAAAGGTGATTTTATATCAACAACTTCAAAATAAGGCTTATTCGGGATATGTTGTAAATGGATTTTGTATTCATCAGCGTTAGCAAATATCTTGGCGATGGCTAACAATCTAGGTACATAGTCTTCGGTTTCTTCAGGTAGGTCCAGCGACCAAAAATCCGTCGCCAAATTAAGATCTTCATTCTTTTCTATGGATTTTCTTACTCGACCTTTGCCACAATTATAAGAGGCTAATGCCAGTAACCAGTCCCCATCAAAGTTTTCATTAAGTTGTCTTAAATAAACAGCCGCTGCTTTAGTTGAAGCATAAACATCTCGACGCCCGTCATACCAATCATTTTGTTGTAAACCAAACTCTTTACCGGTAGCCGGCACAAACTGCCAAAGACCTGAAGCATCTGCTTTTGAATAAGCATCTGCTACAAAAGCACTTTCAACCACAGGCAGCAAAGCTAACTCTCCAGGTATATTATTGGCTTCAACTTCATCGAGTATATGATGCAAATAAGGCTCTGCACGTTGCTGAAGTATGGCGAGTGCCGTTGGGTGATCTAAATACCAAGCAACAGCACGATCAATTCGGGGACTTTTGAAATCAGGCAATGAGTACAAGGACAGCAAACGCTCCCATACAGTACCTTGATGTGTTGATGCTGTTTTGAATTTATGCTTGCTTAATGCGTTGGAAGACTGATAATCATAACTACTATTGCTGGGCTGCTTGCTAGCGTCTGCTTGATCTAAGCTTAATGGCTCTTTAGGTGCATTAGTACAGCCGGTAATAATTAACGACATCGATATTAATAAAAAGTTAATCGACCTGTTAAAATTAACACGTTTCATCTGTAAGCCTAAGGGTATAGTTATCAATATTGGTTCTGATTGTATCATTTATTATTAAAAATCGTTAACGTGTCATCATAATTCGAGTGTGGTAATGAAGCGTAATTTCTTATTTGCATGGTATCAAACACCTAGAGGCAAGCTTTTAAAAGAGCTTGAGATTGATTATTTACGCAGGGCTATCACTGTCAGTTGCCAACAAAGTATTCTGCAAATTGGTGGTTTAGGTTGGGAAGATGAATTTATCGACTGTACCTTATACAAAAGCTACATCGTTTTAGATGCCAAGGCACTAAGCACTAAAGATGCCTTAAAAATTCAAGCCAAAGCCTTTAGCCTACCTCTACAAAGCGACAGTATTGACATGATTATCGTGCCTCATTTATTAGAGTTCGATAGCTATCGCTTTCAAACCATGAGAGAAATCGAACGCATCTTAAAGCCCGAAGGCTTGCTCGTGATAATCAACTTCAATCCTTGGAGTATTTGGGTAAGATATCAATATTTGTGGGATAAAAAAATGGCCAATTCATGGGGAGGACATTTTATTTCCCGCTCAAGAACTTTAGACTGGTTGAAGCTATTAAATTTTGAAGTAACTGTTTCTTCTGAATTTAACTTAGATACCGTTAAATCTAAACAGGGGCGACTTGCCACCCAAAGCCAATGCTTTTTTTCTACAGCTTATGCCATTAAAGCCATAAAACGCCGTTATAATATCATTCCCTTAACACCAGTAAGAAACGAAAAATCTCTTTCATCTTTAGTTCATTCACTACATCCTTCAGCACGCAAAAAACATGACTAACACTGTTATTATTTATACCGATGGCGCTTGCCGTGGCAATCCAGGCCTAGGGGGTTGGGGTGTATTGCTCAACTATAAAGGCCATATTAAGGAACTTTATGGCGCTGAGAAACTGACCACCAATAACCGCATGGAACTGATGGCCGCAATACAAGCCCTAGAGTCATTAACTAAGCCTTGTTCAGTACAATTAAACAGTGACTCTAGTTATGTATTAAAAGGCATCACTGATTGGATGCCTAACTGGAAAAAAAGAGGTTGGAAAACTGCTGCCAAAGCACCGGTTAAGAATGAGGATTTATGGCGCCGCCTAGATGCTTCTATAACTACGCACACTATCGAATGGAAATGGGTCAAAGGCCATTCTGGCGATGCAGGTAATGAACGTGCCGATACTTTAGCCAATCTGGGTATTGATACGATGTAACTAAGGCACCTTATAACTTGTACTTTATTTCGGCTCTATGTGACACGTAGTGGGTAAATAAAAATAAGATCGACAAATACAAATTTTATAAGTAACTGAAAAATAACCACACGTCATCCCGGCATGGACTGCCGGGATCCATAATACAAAGATGTACTTGTCGTAGTTAGAATGCTTATCATGTAGTGATGTACCTCAGCCCTCCATGGCAACTGGTTTGCGGCAGTCCATGCCGGAATGACGATTTACCCACTACGATTCACATAGAGCCTTTATTTCTTACTATTCAATAAGCTTTTCAAATCAGCAAATGGATTGTGACTAGATGTTGGCGTATTAGAGACCGAGGCTTTTGAACTACCAAAACGTGTTTCTTCATAGCGCGAATGCTCATTATCATGGCAATAAAGGCATAACAACTCCCAGTTACTTCCATCAGAGGGATTGTCATCATGATTATGATTTTTATGATGCACGGTCAACTCAGTTAAATTTGTATGCGTAAACTCACGCGCACATCTACCACACAACCATGGATATAATTTAAGCGCCTGCCCTCTATAGGATTGCTCACGTAATTCCTGATTACGCCTAGCATCCGTCACAATCTGATTAAGTTTATCTTTGTTTAAAGCTGTTTTTTTAATCGTCATATTATTACCGTTAATTTAATGCATTTTCTGCCAATAACTTATCATAAATAGCTATATAACCGGCAATCATTGTACTTAAACTAAACATCGACACAACCCTTAATCGACCTGCCTCACCATGTAACTTCAAAAGCTCGGGTTGATCTAGGTAAAGTTTAAAAGCCGCCGCCATGGCTTTAGGATCTTGTTTATCTAACAAATAGCCAGTCTGCCCATCAATAACCAACTCCGGATTACCTCCTACCTCAGTGGCAATGACAGGTAATGCGCAAGCCATCGCTTCAAGTATAGTATTAGATATCCCTTCGTTAATAGACGGTAACACAAACAAATCTAAAGTTTTCATGACCTCTGCTACATCCTGTCTTTCTCCAGCAAACCAAATCAGATGCTCTACAGCAGCAACCCTAGCGAGATCCTGCAAGGTTGATTTTAAGTGACCATCACCCACTACAATCAGCCTGACTTGATGGCATAAATGAGGATTAATCTTAATCAAATGGATAAAGGCTTGAATTAGGGTTAGCTGATCTTTGATTGGATCTAATCTGCCGACAGTGCCTATCAGCACGAGTTCTGGCGCACGAAAAGCTAGCGGCAATAAAAAATAAGGCTTATCTCCCCCCTGAAATCGATTTATATCGACCCCATTATAAACTTGGCTGATTTTTGTTATCGGCACCTTTATCTGCCTAATCAGCCAGCCCTCTATATCTTTAGACATTGGAATATAGCGCTGAACGAGCGGCCGAAAAAACCGCCGCAACATGACATAACGCCAATTAGTTCCCTCTATGTCGTCTATATCTCGGCCGTGTTCTCCATGAATACGACATTTGACCCCCGCTAAAAACCCTGGTAACTGAGCTTCCAGCGCTGATAAATTACGCGTATGCAAAATATCTGGCTTTATATGCCGTAATAGTCGCCACAAGCGGACATAAACGGCTAAATCTTGTCCCGGTTTTTTATTCAGACAGTAAACGTGCACTGATTCGCTGTTAATTCGATTGCGAAAGTCAGTATAGTCAGTCATGCAAATAACTGCATGTCGGTACTTATCATCAGGTAAGGTATTAATTAAATTAACTAATCCATTTTCCAAACCACCTGTGCCTAAACGAAATAATACATGAGCTATTAAAGGCTTGCGTGTTGATTGCATCATTATAAGATTGAGTGAATGTAATAATATTTTAGCAGTTAGAATTTTCTGCCATTAAATGTATGTGAATATTTTAAATAACAGGCATGTAGCAATAGCATCTATTAGCCATAAAAGAGTTTCAGCTGTTTTAATCCAAAGTTTTTGCGAGCTAATTGAAGACCTACCCTAAGGAATAGCCTTTAGCCTGTAAAATCTGTCTTATGGTTTTAAGTGCACCAAGCTGAATTTGTCTAACACGTTCGCTGCTGACCAAAAAATCCTGGCCAATTTGTTTCAGATTTGCTACTTCATAACCACATAAACCATAGCGACGACAAATCACTATGCGTTCCTTTTCAGGCAATTTTACAAGGCAATGAATAATACTTTCAATGATGCGTTGATGATGTAATTGTTCATCATGCGAATTTTGGCCCGTACCCATAAGCGCTTCGCTTAATAAGCTATTAATGTCAGAACATTCCAAGGAATCCAATGAGATCATAGGCTCATCTAACTTAAGTATCTTTTCAATCTGAGCTAGTGGAACATTCATGTAATTTGCAATATCTTGAGCATTTGGCTCAAAATTAAGTACCTGTAAGAGATGTTGCTTAGCGTTAAGATATTTTTTTAATTCTTTATAGACCTTTTCAGGTAAACGGAAGGGGCGTGATTGGCTCATAATAGCCTGCTCAATCATCTGTTTTATCCACCATGTTGCATAAGTTGAAAAACGAAAGCCTAAATCTGGATTAAACTTTCTAACAGCACGAATCAAACCAATATTACCCTCCTCTATTAAATCTAATAAAGGCAAGCCATGATAGAGGTAACGCTGAGAAATCTTAACGACTAAACGCAGATTACCTTCAATCATGATATTTCTTGCAACCTCATCACCCTTTAGCGCTCTAGCTCCATAGGTTTTTTCTTCATCTACGGTCAGTAACGCTGACTTTTGTAAGGCTTTTAAATAGAAGTGATGGGCATCGAGCTTATTACCATGAGATAAACGACTAAGTCTAACTGCTGGCTTAGTTAGACTTTTACCTTCGTCGTCGCTATCATCTGACTTATGCTGATTTTCATTATAGTAATACTGCGATAGATTAAGTAAGACTGAAGTCATCTTGTTAGCTCCTTAGGTGAGTCGCCATAATAAAGATACCGCCCATTGAATGGATATTAATGATATTTCTCTTAAAAAATTCATCGAAATTTATGCTAATGATAAACTTTAATTTATGGGGTAGTTTTTTCTGGCTAGAAAGTATAGGGCGTGGACAATAATAACAAACAAACTGCTGACTTAATACACTAGATTTACTTTACTTAATTATTAATGATCGATAAGTTGATTTTATTGACTCTATTTACCTAATGAGCTATCCATTAAAAGCTCTTTAACCTTGGCTATTTCAAAGAAATCGTAAAAGATGCGCCCTCACTTACTCAAGAGAATTTTCTTCGCTAAGTTTATTTTCGCAGCCAGATAATCAGAACCTCCGCGATCAGGATGAAGTTTTTGAATTAAAGATCGGTGCGCACTAATAATGTCAACTTCAGATGCCCCGGGTTTTAAGCCTAACACTTCATACGCTTCATCAAGACTCATCTTGCCCTTGGCGCTCGCTTCATGCTGTGATTGTGAGGTATTTTGCTTACCGCCATTAAAGCCCTGCCATAAACGATGTATTTGAGGACCAAAGTGCAGCAATGCAGGCAATAACCTAAACATAAAAGCAATAGCCACACTGATAAGCGCAAACAACCAATTTAAGCGCCCCGTAGCCATTAAATAAAGTAGCAATAAGCTCGCTAAAGTAAAGAATACTAGATTTTTATAATGAGATATAACTGAGGATGATTTTTTCTTTAAGGAATGCATCCCAAAGAAAATCATCATAACTAGCAATAGTAGTAAAAAGATTTGAATCAATGTTTTCTCCAAGATTAATGATTCCAGCTCAATAATACCTTAGAATGCAAACTCGTACGACAACAGGCTAATAAATAAACAATAATGCAACACGCTTATATTCCCATACTAGGATTTGCCGCGGCTAGTGGCACAGGTAAAACGACCCTTTTAGAGCAATTAATTCCTCTATTAAAGCAACAAGGTTTGCGGATAGCTTTAATTAAACATAGCCACCATAACTTTCAAATAGACCAGCCTGGCAAAGACAGTTTCCGTTTACGTGTGGCTGGCGCCTCTCCTGTTATGTTAATTTCTTCACATAGACGCGCTATAATCACCGAATTTTCTACTGTACAAGAACCCAAATTAGACGATCAACTTAAGCTATTCGACCAATCAGAACTCGACCTTATTCTGGTCGAAGGCTTTAAAACAGAAATCTTCCCTAAAATAGAACTGCACCGCTCGACTATGAATAAGCCTTTTTTGTACCCAAATGATCCTAACATTATCGCTATTGCGACTGATATAGAAATACTAACGCCGAATAGGCTGACGCAATTAGATATTAATCAGCCAGACATAATAGCCACGTTTATTTTAAAGCAGTTTTTGAGGTTGATATGATAGATGCGTGCGCTCAAGAAAAAAAACCACTTAGCACTATAGCAACAGCCTTAGCGCGGATTGCCTCAGCCATAGAGTCAGTGACCGAAACTGAAAGCATCACTTTAAAAAATGCTCTAGGTCGCGTACTTGCAGAACCTATTTATTCAACTATCAATAGTCCATTTGATAGAAACTCAGCTATGGATGGCTATGCTTTTTCTAGTACTGATTTAATTCCAGAGCTAGCTATCTCACTGACACAAGTTGGAATCTCTTGGGCAGGCCAACCTTATCAAGGCACATTAAAAGCAGGTCAATGTATACGCATATTTACCGGAGCGGTATTACCCTCCGAGACTGATTCTGTGATTATGCAAGAACAGGTTCAAGTTAAAGATTCATCGGTTATTCTCCCTGCACAAACTAAAGGCCAACAACATGTTCGTGCCGTGGGTGAAGATATTAAACAAGGTGATTTAGTGTGTGCCGCCTTTAAAAAAATAACTGCGATTGATCTTGGCTTATTAGCCTCGGTCGGCATTAACAACTTGGTTGTTAAACGGAAAGTAAATATAGCTTTCTTTTCTACTGGCAATGAATTAACAGCACTAGGTCAAACTTTAGAGTCGGGAAAAATATATGACAGTAATCGTTATCTTTTAAGCGGACTACTGACCGATGCTTGCTACCAAGTCACTGACTTAGGTGTCATAGCCGATGACCCACAACAATTAGAAGATTGTATTCTTGCTGCCGCAAAGAATCATGACCTAATAATTAGTACCGGTGGTGCTTCAGTCGGTGATGCAGATTATATTAAAGAAGTATTGGCACGTTGCGGAAAAGTAGACTTTTGGAAACTAGCGATCAAACCAGGAAAGCCTTTGGCTTTCGGTAAAATCAATGACTGCCATTTCTTTGGCTTGCCCGGCAACCCAGTTGCCGTCGTTGTAACGTTTCAACATATCGTAGCCCCTGCGCTTGAGCAACTATCAGGAATTTCGATGTCACAACCCTTACAATTGCTGGCTAAATGCACCAATGCACTAAAAAAATCACCCGGACGCCAAGAGTACCAACGAGGCCTAGTTAGTCAAGATAATAATGGTGAGTTATTGGTCGCGTCATCAGGGCAGCAAGGCTCTAATATATTGAGCGCTACCAGTGCAGCGAATTGCTATATAGTTTTACCCGTTGAATGTAGCGGCATTCAACCCGGCGAACAAGTTCGTATTGAATTGATAAAAGGCGTAGATAGTTCAGTCATTAACCATTAAGAAAATTTTTCGTAATTATTCAGCTTACCTCTTTGAAAAAGAGGGGTTAAGGAACATTTTATTAGCTTAATCCCCCCTCAACTCACCTTTCTCAAAGAGTGAAGCGAATAATTACCAACTTTCTAATTTGAACCAGTAAGACTTCACACTATCATCATTTAGCTTAACAACATAATACGTTATATTTTTATTGACTCAGATAGCTTAATCGAGTCTAATAGCCGTCTTTGTGTAGTGCGGCCCAGGTAGCTCAGTCGGTAGAGCAGAGGACTGAAAATCCTCGTGTCGACGGTTCGATTCCGCCCCTGGGCACCATACAAAAAGAAATGTCAAAAAGCCCAGGTAGCTCAGTCGGTAGAGCAGAGGACTGAAAATCCTCGTGTCGACGGTTCGATTCCG
>CAIVGC010000012.1 GCA_903905335.1 uncultured Methylococcaceae bacterium | reverse complement strand
TATCCTCTACCTAGCGGATCAGCTTCTGGATTTAAGAAAGTTAGAACTCGATCTCGCTGATAGTCGTGCATAAAGTGCCATAAAATGGGCGTTAATGCAGAAAAAACGGCAATAATGGCCACCATAAAAATCCACGATAATCCTGCAAAAAATAGAACTGCAGCTCCAGAGCTAACCACTAGGAGAGCGGTGCCTAAGTCAGGTTGTTTAGCGATTAATAAAGTCGGCAATAATATAAGAGAAGTAGCTATTAAAAGTTGTTTAGGTTTTGGTGGCATCGGGTGCTCTGCCAAATACCAAGCAATCATCATTGGCGTAGTCAGCTTAATCATTTCTGATGGTTGGAAGCGAAAAAGTCCGAATTCCAGCCAGCGTTGAGCACCCTTGCCAATCTGCCCCATAATTAGTACTGCGATGAGTAATAAAATACCGAGTCCAAATAGTAAAGTTGAATAGCGCTTGAATTGGTAAGGGTCAACATGGGCGAGTATTGTCATTAATAGAAACGCTAAACCGACCCGTTCAGCTTGGCGAACAAGTACGTCCATATCCTGACTGCCAGCACTATAGAGAATAACAAAGCTGAGTAATGATGCTAGTAATAGCCCGATGAACAAGGGGATATCAATATGTAATTTTCTAAGAATAGTTCCTATTAGTGATGGAGATTCAAAATGTTCATGGCGGGTTTCAGTTTTCATGATTCTCCTTTAAGTATTGCTTGATGACTTGGCCTGCGATGGGTGCGGCCACAGACCCACCGTGCCCACCATTTTCAACAATAACCGCGACGGCAATTTTAGGGTCATTCGCAGGAGCAAAAGATACAAAAAGTGCGTGATCACGAAATTTAAAATCAATGTTGTTTTCATTGTATTTGGCGTTTTGTTTAATGCCTAGTACTTGAGCTGTACCAGTTTTGCCCGCAATTAGATAATTAATATGGGTATTAATACCTTTGGCAGTACCTCGTGCACTATGTATGACATTGATCATGCCATCAATGACGGTATTAATGTTTTCTGATTTAAGGCTGATGGTGTTTTGGTGAGTCTCTGGGCCGGGACTGGTTTCATGAGCCCTCACTATTTTATCAACTAAGAATGGTGTTACTACTTGTCCGTGGTTTGCTAAAGTTGCAGTGGCTCTGGCAAGTTGCAGGGGTGTTACTTGAAGATAGCCCTGGCCTATTCCAGTAATTAGGGTCTCCCCTGGATACCAAGATTGTTTTTTTTGAGCAAGTTTCCATTCCTGCGAAGGGAGTAGTCCCATCTTTTCACCTATAAGGTCAATGCCGGTTTTTTCACCGAAACCAAATTGTTGTAAAAAGCTGTGCATATGATCAATACCTAGCATAGAGGCAAGTCGATAAAAATATACGTCACATGATTCGGTGATAGCTTGATTTAAATCTACTGAGCCATGACCTCCTTTTTTCCAATCTCGGTATTGATGATCAACACCAGGTAATTGATAGTAACCAGGGCAGCCTAATCGTTGCTGAGGATTGATTACTTCAAATTCAAGTCCTGCCAATGCAATGAATGGTTTGATTGTAGAGCCTGGTGGATATAGGCCGCGTAAGGCCCTATTGTAAAGCGGTTGGTTTTCTGATGACTGTAGTGCTTGATATGCATCATTGGCTATCCCTACCACAAAAGGGTTAGGGTCAAATCCAGGGCGACTAACAAATACTAAGACACCGCCAGTTTTAATGTCGATAGCGACTACTGCTCCGTTGAAGCCAGTGAGAGCGTCATAGGCTGTTTTTTGCAAATCAATATCTAGGGTCAAGTATAGATCTGCGCCAGGATCAGGGTTGACTTCGTTTAGTGTGTTAAGCAGTCGAGCTTGTACATTGGTTTCTATTTCAGCATAACCGGTTTTTCCATGCAGATCATTTTCATAAGAACTTTCTATACCTAACTTGCCGATATGTGTTGAGCCTCTATATTCAGAAATAGGCAGGTCTTTTAGTTCGGACTCATTGATACGACTCACATAGCCAATAACATGTGCTGCTAAATCGTTATAAGGATAATGTCGTACTAATCGAGTATGAATATCAACACCTGGATAATAAGGTCTCACTACCGCGAATTTAGCGAGCTCCTCATCATTCATGCTTAATAGTAATGGCGTGCTGACAAAGCGCTTTTGGCGCTTACGTAATTTTTGAAAAAGTTCGATTTTATCTGCAGGGATACCTAGAAGTGTTTGTAAACCCAATAAAGTTTCATCCATATTACTGATTTGTTCTGGGATTAGTTCTAAGCTATATGAGGGGGTATTTTCGGCTAATACTTTGCCATGTCTATCATAAATCATACCTCTGGTAGGTACTAGCGGTACAATTTTGATACTGTTGTCTTTGGCCAATAAAGAATAGTGTTCATGGCCGACTATTTGCAGGTAAATGAGGCGCGCTATCAGTCCCGAAGATAAAATGGTAATAACGAAGAAGGCAGCGACAATACGATTGAGAAATAAACGGTTTTCTAAAGAATGATCTTTGATGGTATACATGAACTATGTCTTTTATCCCATATGTCGTGGCAAGCGAACTAGTCGTAAAATGCCATATACTATCGGCCAAACCAGAGTGCCACTAAAAACAGGTAACCAGAAAGAAGCGTGCAATTGTGCAGGATGTTGAATGTTTCTTATGAAAAAAAGTAATATTTGTGACAATAATAGGCAAAAGAAAATGAAAATACCTTGTTGTAGCAAAGGAAAGTGACGTAGTCTTTTGTGCAAGTTAAGGCACAAATAAATGACTAAAGCATAGGCCAAAGCATATTGCCCTAATAATCGGCCTGTTAATACGTCAGTTAATAAGCCAAAAGTCCATGCGTGAAAAATTCCAACACGTTCAGGAAGGGTAAGAGACCAATATACTAAAGCAAGAAGCACCCAGTCAGGATTAAATACGGCAATATTTTCTGGTAAAGGTAATATTCTTAAGCACATGGCTAGAGTTAAAGTCACTAAAATCCGAATAAAGCTAGATGCATTATTTATTCTCATGATTGCTTGGCCCCATATTATTTTCTATCGACTTTGAAATTAATGGAACAGGCGTCGATTTACTCCAGACTATCATGAGTTCACGATTTCGATCCAATAAGGCCTTGGGGGTGGCAGTAATTGATGTAAAAGCTTTGTTAGGTTGGGGTGTAAACTCATCAACAATGGCAACAGGGTAGCCATGAGGGAAATTCCCGCCTAAGCCAGAAGTAATGAGTAAGTCACCAGGGTGTATATCAGCGTTACTGGGTAAAAAAGGTAGAATCAACTTATTCATTTGACCGCTACCAACAGCGATAGTCAACAAGCCGTTGCGATTGACCTGTACTGGGATGGCGTGATTAGGATCTGTAATTAGCATAATTTCAGAAGTCATGGGAAGGGCTCGAAAAACCTGTCCAACGACACCATTAGCATCCAAAACAGGCTGTTGAGGATGTACGCCAAAACGAGTGCCCTTGTTGACTACTACAATATGTTCATAAGGAGCCATATTAACCGATAGTAATTCTGCAACTAATACCTGTTCTCCTAGTTTAAATGAATTCTCAAGCAGTGCTCTTAGGCGAATGTTTTCATTTTCTAAGGCCGAAAATTTAAGTAATCTTGCTTGATGAGCCAGCTGTTCTTCGCGCAAATTTTGATTCTCTTTTTGTAAGCTTTCATAAGAGTTAATAGAGTCGGTAGTTTGTTCGATAATAACAGAGGGCCAATCAACTAGGTATTTTAAAGGGTCAACAAAGAATGATAAGGTGCTGCGTAGAGTGCTAATGCTAGGGCTTTTTTGTTCGAATACTAGTAATGTAATTGATGCTAGCACGGCTACCAGTAAGCGGGTATTGATTGAGGGGCCAGTGGCAAATATAAGTTTTATAGCGGATGCCTCGTATTGATTTGCGGTGACTTGGTTTAATTGGCGTGGAATGTCGCAATAACTAAATAATTTCACTAAAAGCCGAATAAGGCACTGCTATTCACCTTTTAATCTCTCCCGACTATATAGTTAGTAAACTTTAATGTAAGGAGAGAGTGCGTCTGAATTAAAAACTGAAAAGATATTTGTATTGAATTTTCATTCTAATGAAAAGTTTGAAAGACCTTTCTTATTCAGCATCTCTAAAATCATGCCACCGCCTCTAGCAACACAAGTGAGAGGGTCATCAGCGATATGGACTGGAAGGCCGGTTTCTTCAGCAATTAATAGGTCGATATTCTTTAATAATGCTCCTCCACCGGTTAAGTATATGCCGCGAGTAGCAACATCAGAGCCTAATTCAGGTGGGGTTTGTTCGAGGGCTACTTTTACTGCTCTGACTATGCCCGATAGTGACTCTTGTAAGGCTTCCAGAACTTCATTGCTGTTTAGGGTAAAGCTGCGAGGCACGCCTTCAGTTAAATTGCGGCCACGAACTTCGATTTCTTTAACTTCGTTAGCGGGGTAAGCGGTACCTATTTCAATTTTAATTCTTTCTGCGGTGGTTTCGCCAATCAGCATGCCATAATTTCTGCGCACATAATTGATAATCGCTTCATCAAAACGATCACCACCGATACGTACAGAGTTAGAGTACACTGTGCCGTTAAGAGAAATGATGGCTACTTCTGAAGTGCCGCCACCGATATCTAAAACCATAGAGCCACTGGCTTGATCAACAGGTAATCCTGCGCCAACAGCGGCTGATATAGGTTCTTCAATAAGGTAAACTTCACGTGCACCGGCCATTGCTGCTGATTCTCTAATCGCGCGTCGTTCGACTTGTGTAGATCCGCAGGGTACGCATATTAGAATTCTAGGGCTAGGTCTTAACCAGCGATTTTTCTTATGAACTTTTTCAATAAAAAAACGTAACATACGTTCAGTAATAGCAAAATCAGCAATTACACCATCTTTTAAAGGGCGAATCGCTGTAATATTACCTGGAGTGCGTCCTAGCATCTGCTTAGCTTCAGTACCTACTGCAGCAATTGTTTTCGAGCCCCGGATTTTGTCATCTTTAATGGCAACAACGGAAGGTTCATTGAGTACGAGTCCTTGTCCTGGAATATAGATCAATGTATTGGTGGTGCCGAGGTCTATCGAAAGATCATTAGAGAAAAGACCACGAAGTCGTTTGAACATTTTTAGCTGCTTCCTTTAAACAATATTTTTTGGGATTATAGAGGATACTCTATCAATCAAGTGGGTATTTAAGCAAGATATAACTAGGATATTTGTAGTAATATACTCGGCAAAGATGAGAGACACAAGGTGAAAGATGACGGTATTCATGTACTGTAGTTAGATGAAAGCGCTTGGTTTTTGTGTGCATCCAGTCTGATAACCACATTTCGATAAATAAAATATTGATCGTTAGCCTATATTAAAACTAAACGATGGAGACAACATGTCATTAACTGCAGATGATGTAAATAAAATTGCGCACTTAGCGCGATTGGGAATTGATAAACAAGATGTAGCTGCATATGCCAATGATTTATCAGGTATGCTGGATTTAATGACTAAAATGAGCGAGGTCAATACTGACGACATAGAGCCAATGGCACATCCTATGGATCAGGCGCAACGCTTAAGAGTTGATGTAGTGACTGAGTTAAATCATAGGGAAGAATTTCAGGCGATAGCGCCGCAAGTAGAAGCGGGACTTTATTTAGTTCCTAAAGTGATTGAATAAGGAATATAGACTTCATGCATAATAAAACACTCGCGGAATTAAATTTAGGTTTACAGGCAAAGAAATTTTCTAGTGTAGAACTCACTCAGTTCTTTTTAAATCGAATTGATAAGCACATTCAACTTAATGCTTATATTACAGTGACTCCAGAATTGGCTTTGGCTCAGGCTAAAGCAGCAGATCAACGTTTAGCTAAAGGCACGTCAGATCTATTAACAGGGATTCCCATCGCACAAAAAGATATTTTTTGTACTCACGGTGTCGTCACGACTTGTGGTTCTAAAATGTTGGCTAATTTCACTGCTCCATATAATGCGACAGTGGTTGAAAAGTTTAATCAGTCCGGTGCGGTCATGTTAGGTAAGCTCAATATGGATGAGTTTGCTATGGGTTCTTCTAACGAAACTAGTTATTATGGCGCTGTTAAAAATCCTTGGGATATTAATACTGTACCTGGGGGTTCATCGGGTGGATCGGCTGCCGCTGTTTCAGCAAGATTGGCTGCCTGTGCCACGGGTACCGATACCGGTGGCTCTATTCGCCAACCAGCAGCTTTGTGTGGCATTACGGGCTTGAAGCCAACGTATGGTCGTGTGTCTCGTTATGGCATGATTGCTTATGCGTCTAGTTTGGATCAAGGCGGCCCAATGACACGTAGCGCCGAAGACGCCGCAATTATGTTGCAAACTATGGCTGGATTTGATGAAAAAGACTCAACTAGTGTGAATTTGCCAGTACCTGATTACCGAGCAGACTTAAACAAGTCTTTGGTTGGTTTAAAAATTGGCTTACCTAAAGAATTCTTTGGTGAAGGTTTAAACGAGGACGTTGCAAAAACCTTAGCGCTTGCTATCGATGAATATCGTAAGCTAGGCGCTGAAATCGTAGACATCTCTATGCCTAATCTAAAATTAGCAATTCCTGCTTATTATGTGATTGCACCTGCTGAGTGTTCAGCTAACTTATCGCGTTTTGATGGTGTGCGTTATGGTTATCGCTGCGAGAGTCCTGTTGATTTAACCGATCTTTATACGCGATCGCGTGGTGAAGGCTTTGGTAAGGAGGTCAAACGCCGCATACTCATGGGTACTTATGCTTTGTCGACTGGTTATTACGATGCTTATTATTTAAAAGCACAAAAAATACGCCGCTTAATCAGCGAAGACTTTAAAACCGCCTTAGCCAGCGTCGATGTCATCATGGGGCCAGTAACTCCGAGTACCGCTTTTGGTATCGGAGAGAAAATGGACGACCCCATCGCTATGTATTTATCAGATATTTATACCATTGCTATTAATCTTGCTGGGGTGCCTGCTATGTCAATCCCTGCGGGTTTTGTTGCTGGCATGCCGGTCGGCTTACAGTTAATTGGTGATTATTTTTCTGAAGATCGATTGTTGAATATTGCTCATCAGTATCAACAGGTAACCGATTGGCACAATTTTATACCCACAGGCTTTGAATAAGGAGATAGCAATGGAATGGGAAACAGTCATCGGTTTAGAAATACATACGCAACTAGCCACGCGCTCAAAAATATTTTCAGGTGCTGCCACCGCTTATGGTGCAGAACCTAATACCCAAGCCTGTGCGGTTGATTTAGGCTTGCCAGGTGTATTGCCAGTATTAAATCAAGAAGCGGTGCGCATGGCGGTTATTTTCGGTATGGCTATTGAGGCGCATATCGCACCTTATTCAGTCTTTGCTAGAAAGAACTACTTTTATCCCGATTTACCTAAAGGCTATCAAATCAGCCAGATGGATCATCCAATAGTCGGAGTAGGGCACTTAGATATAGATATTGATGGTGTCACTAAACGTATCGGTGTTACTCGAGCGCATTTAGAAGAAGACGCAGGTAAATCGCTGCATGAAGATTTTCACGGCCTGACGGGTATCGACTTAAATCGTGCCGGTACGCCCTTATTAGAAATTGTGTCTGAGCCAGACATGCGTTCTGCTAAAGAAGCAGTGGCTTATATGCGTAAATTGCATGAGTTAGTACGTTACTTAGGTATTTGCGATGGCAATATGCAAGAAGGTTCTTTCCGTTGTGATGCCAATGTCTCGGTGCGCCCTAAGGGTCAAGCAGCATTTGGCACGCGTGCTGAAATTAAAAACATCAACTCCTTTAAGTTTGTAGAAAAAGCCATCAATCACGAAGTTGAAAGGCAAATAGCCTTGATAGAAAGTGGCGGCAAAGTCGTACAAGAAACTCGATTGTATGATTCAGTAAAAGATGAAACACGTTCTATGCGCAGCAAAGAAGAAGCCAATGATTACCGCTACTTTCCTGATCCAGACTTATTGCCAGTCATTATCGATGAAGCTTTTAAAGCTCAAATCAAAGCCGAATTACCTGAGTTACCCGAGGCTAAAAAGCAACGCTTTAAAGCGGATTATCAATTAGATGAAGAAAACATAGCGATACTGACCTCTAGTCGTCCTCTGGCGGATTACTTTGAAGCTGTTTATAAAAAGTCCGGTTGTGAGGCTAAGCTTTGCGCTAATTGGATCACTGGCGATTTGTCGGCAGCGTTGAATAAAGCGGGACTAGAGATTAACGAATCACCCATTAATGATGAGCGTTTATCAGGCTTATTGGCGCGTATTAGTGATAACACTATTTCCGGAAAAATAGCTAAGCAGGTATTTGAGCATCTATGGCAATCAACCGCTAACGCAGATGACATCATCGCTGAACAAGGCTTAACACAAATTAGCGACACTGGTGCGATAGTAGCTATCATCGATAAAATCATAGCCGATAATCCTAGTCAGGTAGAACAATACCGTAGCGGTAAAGATAAAATGTTCGCTTTTTTTGTCGGTCAAGTTATGAAAGCCATGCAGGGTAAAGCTAATCCGGCTGAAGTGAATAAAATGCTTAAAGAAAAGTTATAGCGCTAAATATAAAAGCGTTTATAGATGGATTTAGCCTATTGGGTTGCATCTTCGCAACCCAATAATCGCGATCAGATAAATTGGCGTAATAACGTATTGCTACTTGCATTTCATTCATGGAAGAATGGGTTAATAGGCTCTTTAGTTATGGAGTATCTTGCTTAAGATATATTATTCTATAATAATCAATGCTGATTCAATCTCCTGCTTATTGCAAGTTATATAGTGAATAGTCTTTTGATGAGCGTAATTCTTGCTATGTGATGGTAGTCTCTGAATTCTAGATTTATCTACCAACGCTTCAAATTATTATTGGATAGTAACAGAGTGTTTCTTTCTACGTTTACGATTGCATTAGTCCTTTCACACCGATCAATGGCCTTGCTAGTTTTTTATTCAATGCCTATACTAGCGCCCAGTTTTAGTAATATTGCCTTAGGTATTCGTGGACGTTCTGTCCTAAGAATTGAAACGGGAAACAGGTCATTAAAGCCTGTGCTGCCCCCGCAACGGTAAACAAGTATAAGATTTGCAATGGCCACTGTGAGTTCATGGGAAGGCGCAAATTTTAGGAGTGATTCCTGCTTGTAAGCCCGGAGACCGGCCTAGTGTAATCGTCATTATGTACGCGGTGGGCGTTCAGATGGATGGCCTGTGCGCGTCCGTCTTATCATCCCTCCTTATTACGTCAGAGCCTAAGTTCTGTTTTGCAGATCTTAACTTTAGACGTGTTATTTATAGTTGAACCACTTAGGAGAGAAACCATGCCTTTAGCCCCTTTAGTCATTAATAATAATAATGTTGTCGTCGATCAATCCCGCTCTGAGGCTTTAAAAGAGCGAGTCTTACCCAGCCTGTTCGTTGCACTATTGGGCTTGATGCTGATTTATGGCGCAGGCTTTTCAACGACTGTTCAAGTACATAATGCAGCGCATGATGGTCGACATTCAGCTAGTTTTCCTTGTCATTAATGCCTAATTTGTCGACGCTTAAAGCACTTATCATCTCGTCTTTATGGGCGGGGCTTTGGGCGGGCTTGTTATTGACGGCATTACAAAGCTATCAGGTTATTCCTAGTCTGTTACAAGCCGAAGTCTATGAGCAAGCCGCCGAGCATCAACAGCATGTCACAGGAACTAAACATCAACATGAAACCGACGCTTGGCAGCCCGATAATGGTGCAGAACGCACCTTGTTTACAGCCTTAGCCAATGTGAGTTTGGCGGTGGGTTTTGCTTTATTGTTAGGTGCAGCAAGTAACCTGCGCGGCGGTATTGGCTCTTGGCGTCAGGGATTGTTTTGGGGCTTAGCCGGTTATAGCATCTTTTTTGTAGCGCCTGCTTTAGGTTTGCCACCAGAACTACCAGGTACCTCGGCCGCAGATTTAGAGGCAAGGCAACTCTGGTGGTTAATGACGGTGTTTGATACCGCGCTAGGTTTATGGTTGCTGGTATTTGCTAAAACCAAACTTAATCAACTTTTTGGTGCTGTGCTATTGCTTTCACCTTATGTTATCGGTGCGCCACACCCTGAAATACAGGGCGGTCTTGCTCCTGCTGAATTAGCGAACACCTTTATTATGGCTACCGCTATTGCTAATGCCTTATTCTGGTTGGTGCTAGGTGCTTTAATGGGACTAATGAGTCATCAAAATAAAATAGTTAAATCCTAATGCGTACTCATCATAAACATGTACTTATGTGTACAGGTCCTCGTTGTACAGAAGGCGGTAATCAAGCTGAACAGATGTTTATCAAACTAGGTCAGAACATTGATAGTCGTCCTAATTTAAAAGTTAAACGTACTCGCTCACATTGCGTGGCTGTTTGTAAAAATGGTCCTATTTTAGTGGTTTATCCCGAAGGCGTTTGGTACCGCTGTGCTGATGAAGCGGTATTAGAGCGTATCGTTACTGAGCATTTGCAAGACGACAATGAAGTCACTGAGCATATTATTCATAGGCTAGGTGTGGGTGATGTCTGACACTAAAACGGTGTCTGCTGCAATAGCCTTATTGACACACGCACCTAATGATTTAACTGTCTTACAAAGTGCTTTAACGCAATTACCTAAAGATGCTGTAAACGTTATCGCTATCAACTTACAAGATTTAGATAGTGCGGCGCAAATGTCGGAGGTGTTAATTCCGCAACTCAGCTCAGCACAGCTTATTATCTTGCGCGTCTTAGGTAGTTTGGGCAGTATTCCAGGCTTTACCGAACTCATAAAACAGGTGCAAAATCGGGATCAGCATTTAATTGTGATCAGCGGTATTGGTGAGCCTGATCCAGAACTAGCCGCAGCATCAACTGTTTCTTTAGATGTGCTGCATCAGACTCTGACTTATTTTCAAGCGGGCGGTAGTATTAATATGGCGCAACTGCTGCGCTATCTATCTGATCATTTTTTGCTGACCGGTTTAGGTCATGAACCTGCCATTGTTTTGCCTGAACATGGTATTTATCATCCTGATTTACCAGCCGATGCTGATATAGATGACTGGCTGAAACTTAGAGACAGCAAGCGAGCTAGTATCGGTATTGTTTTTTATCGTGCCCATTGGTTAAGTGGTAATACTCGCTTTATTGATGCTTTGATTAACGCCTTAGAAAAACGTCAGCTCAATGTCTTGCCTATTTTTACGGCTTCTTTGCGTGCCGGTAGTGATAATGGCACGAGTTTGCCCACGGCTTTACATTATTTTAGTGGTGTAGACGGCAGTCATATTGATGTATTAATCAATACCACGGCTTTTGCGATGAGTGATATTAGCCAAGATGCTTTTACGCCTGCGGGTTGGTCGGTGTCGGTATTGGAACAGCTTAATGTGCCGGTATTGCAAGCTATCACCAGCGGTATGACCAAAGAGCAATGGCAGATGTCTACGCGAGGACTTAATCCATTAGATGCCGCTATGAATGTAGTGTTGCCAGAGTTTGATGGGCGCATTATTACTGTGCCCCTATCTTTTAAAGCTAAAACGATAGGGGCTTTGCATGAGCAGATCGAATATCAGCCCTTACTCGATAGGGTCTCGCGCATTGCCGGCATCGCCTCTCGCTTTGCTAACCTTAAGCGTAAGCACAATGCCGATAAGCGCATTGCCTTTGTGTTTACCAATTCTAATAGTAAAGCTTCGCAAATAGGTAATGCCGTAGGCTTAGATGCCCCAGCTTCTTTGATGTCTATCTTGAAGGCTATGCAAGCTCAGGGTTATCAACTATCAGATTTGCCAGTCGATGGCACGGCGTTGATTCATGATTTAATAGATCGTTGCTCCTACGATAATACTTACTTAAGTACTGAACAATTAGAGCAAGCTGTAGGTCGGGTTTCGTCTGCGCAGTATGTAAAGTGGTTTGCCGAACTACCTAGTGAACTACAAGTTAAAATGACTGCGCAATGGGGCGTAGCGCCAGGTGTAGCTTATGTACATGACGGTCATATTGCTTTAGCGGGTGTGGACTTGGGTAATGCCTTGGTAGTCTTACAACCTCCGCGCGGTTACGGTATGGACCCCGATGCTATTTATCATCAGCCCGATTTACCGCCCACTCATCATTATTATGCTTTATATCATTGGCTACGAGATGTTTGGCAAGCCGATGCCATCGTACATGTAGGCAAACATGGCACTTTGGAATGGTTGCCAGGCAAAGGCGTAGGTTTATCAGAGCAGTGTTTTCCTGATGCTTTATTAGCTGATATGCCTTTGTTTTATCCGTTTATTATTAATGATCCCGGTGAAGGCGCACAGGCTAAACGCCGCGCTCATGCAGTGGTGGTCGATCATTTAACACCGCCCATGACTAGCGCGGATACTTATGGCGCCTTGGCACAATTAACGCAATTGGTCGATGAATACTATCAGGTAGAAATACTTGATCCCGCTAAACTGCCACTCTTGCAACAACAAATTTGGGACTTAATTAAAGCCACTAATTTAGATGCTGACTTGCAAGCACGCTTGTTGCATCACGATCATGATCACCATGACCATCATCATGAGAAAGTCCAGCCTAAACAGTTTACTGCTTTAGGTAAGGGCGCGATTAAACTAGGTTCCTTAAAGCCGGTTATTAATAAACCCTTAGCTTTAGGGCAATCTGTTTTTAAACCAGCGCCTAAGCACGATCATCATCACGATCACTCGCATGATCATAATCATGACGATGAACTGCCAACGGTACTGACTAAAATGGCTGGTTCTGATGTGGCGCATTTGATTGAAGATTTAGACGGTTATTTATGTGAGCTAGGTGCGGCGCAAATTCGCGATGGCTTACATATTTTAGGGCAAGCGCCAGAAGACCAGCAGTTGCTTGATATGCTGGTATCACTGACACGCTTACCTAATCAAGCGATCCCTAGCTTGCAAGCAGAGCTCGCCAAATTATTTGGCTTGAAGTTGGAACTGTTATTGGAGCATCCTGGACGACGCTTGCAGCAAGACCTCGAGCAAACGCCTTACTCAGTGTTAGTAATGCTGGCCGGACGACCACTAGTAACCGGTGCCGATGCCTTAGAGACTATTGAAGTATTAAGTCAGCAATTGTTTAGTGCTTTGCAGCAACAACATTTTCAAGAAGACGCCATAGTCACTGTTGTAACTGAAATCTTGGGTTCTGTTGCAGGAGATTTCACGGCCTTACAACTCATACTAAGTTTTGCTTGTAGAGAGTTAGTGCCTAATCTTGCTCGTGCAACAGATGAAATTGCTAATTTACTAAAGGGCTTGTCGGGAGGCTATATCCCAGCAGGGCCTAGCGGTTCACCTACACGCGGCATGGCGCATATTTTACCAACTGGCCGCAATTTTTACTCGGTAGATCCGCGTAGTGTGCCTTCACAGTCTGCTTGGCGAGTCGGTTTGCAATTAGCTAATGAAGTGCTAAGCCGTTATCAGCGCGAAACAGCTAGCTATCCAGAAAGCGTGGCTATTAGTATTTGGGGTACCAGTGCTATGCGCACACATGGTGATGATGTCGCACAAATTTTAGCATTGCTAGGTGTGCGTCCAGTTTGGCAGCCAGAGAATCGACAAGTCACAGGCATAGAAGTCATTCCCTTAACTGAGCTCAAACGTCCTCGTATTGATGTCACTACTCGTATCAGTGGTTTCTTTCGTGATGCTTTTCCTCAGCTAATTGATTTAATAGATGATGCAGTACATGCTGTTATTGCCTTAGATGAGTCACCGTTAGATAATTTTGTACGCAAACATTATCTGGCTGAATTGGGCGAATTGATCGGCACTGGTTTGACTGAGGAGCTAGCAAGCGAAAGAGCCAGTTATCGTATCTTCGGTGCTAAGCCAGGCAGTTATGGCGCAGGTATTTTACCCTTGATACAAGAAAAGAATTGGCAAGAAGATGCTGATTTTGCTGAGGCTTATGTTAACTGGGGCGGCTATGCTTATGGCCGTGATCAACTAGGTACTGATGAGCGCGATGCTTTTCGCAACTGTTTGGCAGGCGTACAAATCGCCCTACATAATCAGGATAATCATGAGCATGACATCTTCGATAGCGATGATTATCTGCAATTTCATGGAGGTATGATCGCGACAATACGCGCTTTAACAGGCCGGCAACCAAGGCATTATTTTGGTGATAGCCACGATCCTTCTCGCGCTCAGGTTCGAGATTTAAAAGAAGAAACCCTGCGCGTATTCCGCTCACGCGTCGTTAATCCTAAATGGTTGGCTAGTATTCAACGTCATGGTTATAAAGGCGGTTTAGAACTGACAGCGACGGTAGATTATTTATTCGGCTATGATGCGACGGCTAAAGTTATGGACGATTGGATGTACGAGCAAGTTTCTGAAAGCTATGCTTTAGATTCAGATATGCAAGGCTTTTTAGCAGAAGCTAATCCGTGGGCGCAAAATGCCATTGCCGAACGTTTGTTAGAGGCCGCTAATCGAGGCATGTGGGCAGAACCCAAACCTGAAACTATAGAAGCATTGCAGGCCATCTATTTGCAAAGTGAAACCTTGCTAGAAGCGCGCGGTGAAACTACGCGTAGTACTTTATGAGCTTCCCTTTTACCGCCATTGTTGAACAGCAGCAATTAAAAGCCGCGTTATTGTTGTGTGCGGTAGATCCGTCTTTAGGGGGCGTATTAATACGTGGTGATAAAGGCTCGGCAAAAAGCACTACTGCGAGAGCCTTGATCGACATACTAGCGCAGATCGAACGTATCGTTGGCTGTGCTTTTAACTGTGCTCCAGACTCGCCTAGTGTGCATTGTGAAACCTGTAACGAAACACAAGTTACTACCTTAGCCAGCCCAGTACCGTTTATTACCTTGCCCTTAGGTGCAACCGAAGATCGAGTGATCGGCACCTTAGATTTAGAGCGAGCCTTAAAAGGTGCGCAACGGGTTTTTCAACCGGGTTTATTGGCAGCCGCGCATCGTGGCATACTTTATATTGATGAAGTTAATTTATTGCCTGATCATTTAGTTGATGTGCTCTTAGATGCGGCCGCTATGGGTGTTAATTCAGTTCAGCGTGAAGGCTTGTCGGTAGCTCATCCAGCACGCTTTACCTTGATCGGCACCATGAATTTGGAAGAAGGCGATTTACGCCCGCAATTATTAGATCGATTTGGCTTAATGGTTGAAGTCACGGCACCGCGTGATAAAGCCTTGCGTGCCGAAGTGGTACGTAGGCGTATCGCTTACGAATCAGATCAGAATGCTTATGCCAGTGCTTGGGCACAAGAGCAGCAAGCACTGCGTAATCAATTGCTAAAAGCACAAGAACTATTGCCTACCGTAATCTTAGAAGATGCTTTACTCGATTTAATTAGCCATTTGTGCTGCGAGTTTGAAGTGGCGAGTCTACGCGCCGATATTGTTATCTATAAAGCCTCGCGTGCGCTTGCAGCTTTAGCTGGACGAACGTTAGTAACGCCTGAAGATATACGCGGTGCAGCCGAATTAGCCTTGCCACATCGCCGCCGTCGCAAACCCTTTGAACAACCGGGCTTAGATAAAGAGCGCTTAGATGACTTGATGCAACAAGCGCAACAACCAGAGAGTCAAGAGCCATCTCCTGAAGCAGATGATGGGCAAACAGACAGAGAGACTGAAGAGCAAACGCAAGTGTTTGATGCGTCAGCTTCAGGGGCTGCAGCTAAGATTACCGTTGCTGTACAGGCTAAACAGCCATTGGCAGGTAAACGCAACGTGGCAGCAGATACGCCACGAGGTCGAGTGGTGCGTAGCATACCCGATGAAAATCCTAGCAGTCTAGCGGTCGCAGCAACGCTACGCAGCGCAGCTTTACGCGCTGGTGATTTTAAAGTCATCAAACAAGATTTACATCAACAAGTTCGCCTAGGGCAGAGTGCCAATCTCATTCTATTTGTGGTCGATGCCTCAGGTTCTATGGCGGCACAACAACGCATGGCCGCAGTTAAAGGCACGGTATTAACCTTATTGACCGATGCTTATCAGCAACGCGATCAAGTGGCAGTGATTTCATTTCGGGGAGTATCGGCCTCGTTATTATTGTCTCCGACTCGCAGTGTCGATCTTGCCGAGCAGCAGTTACAAGCCTTACCAACTGGTGGAAGAACGCCCTTGGCTCAGGCCTTGCAACTGGCCTTAGAAACCTTGGAGCTAGCTCAAGACTTGCCACCGTTATTGGTTTTACTCACTGATGGTAAAGCTA
This sequence comes from uncultured Methylococcaceae bacterium, assembly GCA_903905335.1. Classification (GTDB taxonomy): domain Bacteria; phylum Pseudomonadota; class Gammaproteobacteria; order Methylococcales; family Methylomonadaceae; genus Methylobacter_C. The sequence continues at coordinate 2,985 of CAIVGC010000012.1, read as the reverse complement.
ATGTGGCTATAAACGAGGTTAATGATCCTTGGCAAGAAACACTTAGCTATGCAGGACTCCTAGCTGAACGTGGCATACCCGCCTTAGTATTAGATACCGAAACCGGTTATTTGCGTTTAGGCAAAGCAAGACAACTGGCCGAAGTGCTAGGGGCAGAATACTTGACCTTGGAAGAGCTGTCGGCAGAAAATTTGGCGATTACTGTTAGGGGTTGTCTTAAATGAACTTAATATCAGGCGTAGGCCGGAAAACTATGCACATCCTGCATAATTGGTGGATGCGCTTTGCTTACCCACTCTACATAACGGCCATTACAAAACGTGAGTGACGGGCTTGAAAACCCTGGCGGCATTTGTTGTGTGCTCCAGTATGTGTTCATTTAATGACCATGATGCCAGAGTAAAGAAACTAAGTAATATTTATGATCAACTACAATTTACAAACAAACATGAGCAAGGTATTAACATGATTATCTGCATAGGTGCAGGCCCCGGTGATATAGGCTATTTAACGCAACGTGGCGCGGAATTTATTTCTAATGCCGATGTGGTAGCAGGTTTTGATGCTGTCATTAATGTGGTAGAAAGTTTAATTCCTGAGAGCGCAGAAACGGTATTGATGAATTACCGTGATCAGGTGGCACAATTAGAGATTGTGGCTGCCGCGCATCATGCCGGTAAACGTTGTGTGGTGGTGTTTATGGGCGACATTCATTTTAGTGGCTTTCAATATCTGGAACGTGTAGAGCGAGCTTGTGGTCACCCAGTAGAAACTGTACCAGGTATTTCTTCAGCACAGATCTTAGCCTCACGCGCGAAAGTCTGTTTTGATGAAACAACTTTTATTACTTTTCATAGACGCGGTGATCTAAGCCCCTTTAAACGCCATCTGGTGCATGTGTTACAAGATCAGCGTAATGCTATCGTCATCCCTTGTCCGTGGGATGCGGCTAGATCTTTTATGCCTAGACATATTGCGACTTATTTAATAGAGCAGGGCATAGCACCCGAACAGCCTACCGAAGTGTGGGAAAATTTGACACGTGCAGAAGCCGAGTGGCATGGAACGTTGGTAGAATGTGCGGACATTGAGTTCAGTGATATGAGTATCATGTTAATTCGTACCTTATACCCTTTAGCCAGCCAGATTGAACCGCAATAATGTCTGTAGATAATAAAATCTCCCCTAACCCCACTTTGCCAAAGAGGGAAGCTACTCAAGGTGTATCGATTAATTCTGCTGTTTCAAAGATAGGAATTGAGCAAAATAATTACGGTATTATTATCGCAGGTCATGGTAGTCGTGATCCTGATGGCGTTGCCGAATTCGAGCACTTAGTGACTTTAATCAAGCAACGCGCACCTCAACACCTTGTGACGCATGGTTATCTGGAGTTTTCTAGCCCTACCATCGATCAAGCTGTGCAGAGTCAAATTGATGCCGGTAGTTCGCAGGTGGTGATGGTGCCGGGTATTTTGCTAGCGGCCAGTCATGCTAAAAATGATTTGCCCAGTGAATTACTGTTGGCCGCTAAAACTCACACCGATGTTGATTTTTACTTTGGTGCGCCCTTAGGTTTACATCCCTTGTTATTACAAGTGGTGCGAGAACGCATAGTCGCTGCCGAAGCTACATCAGTAAAAACAGTACGCCGTGAAGATACCTGTTTAGTCTTAGTGGGCCGTGGGACGACTGATCCTGATGCTAATGGCGAGGTGTCTAAATTTGCCCGTATGCTCGAAGAAGGCATGGGTTTCGGCACGGCTTTTGTGTGTTATTCAGGTACGGCTAAGCCATTAGTTACCGATGGTTTACGCGCCGCTGCGCAATTGGGTTATAGCCGCTTAATTGTTGTGCCGTTCTTTTTGTTTGATGGGGTCTTGGTTAAACGTATTTACGCCGCTGTTGACGACTTACAAGAGCGCGAACCTGCATTAGAAATTCTTAAAGCCGGCTATTTAGGCGCACATCCTCATGTGGCTGAAGTGATTTTAGCGCGCGCCCAAGAAGCCCTTGAAGGCCGCGCGGCCATGAATTGTTCGCTGTGTAAATACCGAGTGCAAATCGTAGGTTTTGAAGAACAAGTAGGCGAACCACAACGCGCTCATCATCTTAATGTACGTGGCTTGTTAGACAATACGGCAAGCCCTATCGCCACGCCCGATTTTACACCTTATATCCCGCATCCCATTGAAGCGGAAAGTTTTCGTATTATTGCGAATGGCCGTGATTGGTCCAGCTTTCCTGTAGAACAACTAACTATCTTGCAACGCTTAGTGCATACCAGTGGTGACTTTAATGCCGTTGATGATATTTATTTTTCTGCAGGGGCGGTTGAAACCGGCATACGCGCCTTATTACGTTGTAAACGTGTGGTGACCGATGTGACCATGGTACAAACAGGATTAAAACGTGCCTTATTAGAACAATTGGGCATAGAAACTTGGTGTGGTGTACATGATACTGAAACCGCTCTGATGTCAGAGTTGCAAGGTATCACTCGTTCAGCCGCCGGCATGCGTAGGGCTTTTGAAAAATTTGGTAATGATATCGTCTTATCTATCGGCGATGCGCCTACGGCTATAATGGAAGCGACTCGTTTGATTCGTGATCATGGTTGGCGACCTCAATTGGTGATCGGTTTGCCAGTAGGCTTTGTGGGAACTTGCGAAGCCAAAGACGATTTAAAACGCTGTCTGCAAGTTCCGCGTATTACTAATACGGGGACGCGCGGCGGTTCGCCTTGGGCGGCCAGTGTGGTCAATGGCTTAATGATAGATGCACTGAATCAATTGGCGGCTATGGATGCGGATGTTTCGGTATTATGAGTTATTTATCGTTCCCACGCTTGGCGTGGGAATGCATCCTGCATCGCTCCAGCGCTGCGTGACGCAGAGCAATGAGAACGATAAAAATCTATAATGGCTAGCTTCAAACCAGACGAATTCAGCTTAGAGGTGTTGGCGGCGAATGGTTTGCGGCGTG
>CAIVGC010000011.1 GCA_903905335.1 uncultured Methylococcaceae bacterium | reverse complement strand
TAAGCTAGGGGTTTTATAGGCCCAGCGATGTGCGGGATTTTGAGTGATTTCATATTGCCCTAAATCATTGGCTTTGGTTTCGGCAACAGCTTGGGTGGCGGCTGTCGATACTATGGTAAAAACCCCCGGTGCAAGTTGTATAGTCGTGCTTTCGGCTGTTTTTGACATAGAGTAGCTATAACCGATGCCGGTATTATGCAGTTGTTGATCGGTGAACAGGGCATTATGTTTACTTAGCGTATGGCAAGTCGCACAGGCTGCCTTGCCAGTAAATAAACCATAGCCACGTTGAGCTGAGGCATTAATGGCGTTTGCCTGCTTGCCAAAATACCAGCGATCGAAGGGAGAATCTGCGGAGTTAAGCGTGCGCTGGTAGCTGGCTAGAGCCATACCCAAGGTTTCCATGCTGGCGGGACGATGGAAGGCCGTTTCGAATAAGCCTTTATAATCTGAGTTGTGATGGATTTTTTCAAGCACATAGCCGATGGAAGGATTGGCCATTTCATTATGCGCTAACAAAGGCCCCCATGCTTGTTGCTCTAAGCTGGTTTCGCGGCCGTCATGGAATAGTTTTTGAGCGTAAGCCACATTAAAGAGGGTGGGTGCATTCCGGCGTACACTGCGGCCTTCAATACCCACCGGCGTGGTCAGTTCATTACTGGTGAATCCTTGTTCTGGTATATGACATAAAGCACAAGACACTGTGTTATTGAAAGATAAGCGCCGATCATAAAATAATTTTCGGCCCAAACTAATTTTGTTTGCTGTTAAGGGATTATTGGCTGGAATAGGGATAGCTGGCAATCCTAGTTGTAAGTGTTGGCTGGTGGCTAATAAGTCTATCGCTAGTCCTTTTCGTTCAGTCAGGGCTATGGATTGGGTTTGGTAATTTTGTTGCTCATAGCTATCTTTGTTGTCACCGGCGCTATAGCGTTTAGCATTGTCGATAGTCGCTTTGGGACTTTGAGTTAAGGATCGCACTTTGGGTTGTTGTTCGGCTAACAGTGTTTTTACGTCGTTAATTAAGGTATCTGGGTGTAAAAAAGAGGCACTGTAAATGTTTCGGATTTGTTTGTTTTGGTCTATCAGATACACGCGCAGGTTATGGGAAAAGCTGCCGGTAAACTGTCCTTTAGCATCATAAGCCTTTAGGATATTTTGTGGATAATGCGCAAGGATAGGCGCTAAGGCTTGCACGGATCGGGTGGTTAAAAACTGCCATTCGACTCCGCTGCCTTGCAGCTGTTCTCCATAATGGCGCATTACCTGTGCTGAATCATAATCTGGGTTAAAGCTTAAAGTGATGAGTCTTAAAGACTTAGCGAGTGTGGGTTCTTTAAGTAATCGGGCTTTAATTTTATGTAAAACCATGGTGGCTAAGGGGCAGCCATTAACATCACTACAGGTCGCATAAATAAAGCTTAATAACACCAGCTTATCGCCGACTAAATCATATAGTGACAGGTCTTTATTATCGGTATTGACGACCTTGCCATCGGCGGCTAAACCTAAGGGCGGTAATTGATAGGTGCTCGGTAGAGGTGCGGTAAAGGCGAGTTCACCGTAGCCAGTGGCTAATGCAGGCGTATCGGGTGTTTGTGAACTATCTGTGGCGAGTAGCTGAAAAGAAAGGCTGCTCAAGAGAACAGTCAGTGTGAGCATGAGTGCTTTTACGGTACACATAGGTGACCTAATCGATGAGTGGTAGCCATAAATCATTATGGCTACCACAGGATGTGTTAAGAAGTCCGTAGCTTAATAGTCCTAGCCAAAGAGGCGCAGGTGGTTTTATTAGTTACGTATTAACTCATTAAAATGACTTTATGTGATTTACATTGGGCAACATCAAAATTGAATTTAGCGGTATTAAACAGTATAGCGCCGTCATTCCGGCATGGACTGCCGGAATCCAGTTGCCATGGATGGCAACAAGCTAACTATATACTTTAATAATAAGCACTCTAAGCTTCGATAAATACATCCCTGTACTCTGGATCCCGGCAGTCCATGCCGGGATGACGAAACTTGTGTGTTTTTACGACTTATGAACTCGTTGTTATTTGCCCATTACGATTCACATAGAACAATTATGATTTAGGCGTTGTGCTAGCAGTCACATCGACCACTTTATTGGGATATAAAGAATAAGCCCCAAAGCGCATTTGATGGGCGCGACCTAGTTTTTCTTTAGTAAAGTCAATCGCAAAGTCTTGCGTTAGTTTTTTACCATCCCAGTGATAAGCTTTAAAGAACTGCTCATTATCAGCGCCTTTTTTATCCCAATTAGCGAGTAAAGATGAGGTGTAATAAAGACGTTTACCATCCCAACTAGATGACACCATATTCACTTGTGTGCCAATTTGTTGCTCATAGACTTGGTGGGGTTTAAAAGGATCTGAAATATCAAAGGCGCGAGTTTTACCGTCCATAAAGGTATTGACCCATAACATCTTGTCATTACTTTGAATAGAAATATCGACCGGTAAAGGTATTTTGCTAGGCTCGCCGATATCGGCGACTTCTTTAGCCTGCCATTCGCCTTTGTTATCTTCATACAGCAACCAGATTTTTGAAGTTAAGGCGGTAGTGGTAAAGCAGTAATTATGTCCAGTCTCCCAGGCACAACGGATTTCTAGCGGAGCGCCTGGAATATCGAAGATTTTTTTAGGTTGTTTGGTATGCAAATCCCATTGCACAACGGTATTGCCAAAGCGTTTCATGGCTTCTGGATCGGCTAGCATTTTGCCAAAATCCATCATGTAATTGGACCAGCCAGTAAACGAAGAAGTCAGCATCACATTGCTATTAGGCAGAACGCGCACATCGTAGCCATAACCATCGGCATATTTGCCGGTTTTAATAGCACCTTGTAAATTATCGTCTGTCGGCATCCAATGCGTAGCAATATAATCGCCTTCGTTGGTATATTCGACTAACGCAGTACGTCCACCGTGATCTTTATTGTTAGATAAGCCGGTAAT
>CAIVGC010000010.1 GCA_903905335.1 uncultured Methylococcaceae bacterium | reverse complement strand
GCCTTCCCTAGCTTCACTTTGTAGGGTGTCAATAATGTGCTTAAATAATGCTGCGAATAAGGTCTGCGTGCCTGAGTACATCAAGAAGCCAACAATACTGATGGCAAAAAGACCACGATGTGGCTTTACATAGGTTAATAATCGCTTATATATTTGCGTACTGGCTGTAGGTTCTTTTTTCATGTTTTAAAAATCTTCTTGATAGGTAAAGTCTTTTAGCTAACGATACCTTATTAATTACTATAAATATTGAGAAACGCCCTTTTCTGCAATAATAAAATCTTGTTGCTGTAATCTCTCTAGCAAACGTTGATAATTATGTTCTTGCTTACTTTTGTCATTATGAGTATGCCATAGATGCAATACCGACACTGCAAACCGTCCTTCTTTGCGTTTAATGCCCGCATGTATCAGTCTTATAACTAAATCAGAATCTTCAAAACCCCAGCCTTCAAACAACTCATCAAAACCATTGACTCGAATAAAGTCTTCTTTCCAAACACCTAGATTACATGTCATCGCCTTTTGCCATTTTTTAGGTTGAAGATCTCTTAAAGAACCTAATGGCAAACGGAGAAACCCAGTCATTCGATTGATTTTTTTCTGTAACCTAAGTAATAGAAAATAGTAGGGAGACTTTGCATATAAAGGAATCTGTTGCGCTATCACTTCTTCAGTAAACTCAGAATTTAATAAAACTCGATTTCCAGGTACAAAACACTGCAACTCAGCTAATTTACGATGCCTAGCGATAAAATCTGGCATCAAAATACAATCGCCATCAATAAAGAGCAGATAAGCACCTTGACTGAGTGCGACAGCTTTGTTTCTAATCGACCCTGCTCTAAAGCCCTGATCTTCATGATAGCTATAAGATATAGCAAACGGACTCAGTGCACAGAAAGCCTGTGTTTGCTTTAAGTTTTCCGCATTGGAACCATCATCAGCGATAATAATTTCAAAGTTCTGATCTTGTTGAGCAAATAAACTGTCTAAACACAGTTTTAGTGCTGACGGCCAATTATAGGTGGTGACAATAACAGAAATTAACTTCATGGTTGACGACTTTGTAATTCCAACAGCTTAATATACTTATAATAAGTGCCTTCTGCATTGGAAATAGCTAGCATTAAACCTTGCCCCCCATCCAAAAAACCGCCCTTTAGCCCATAGGTACGAATAAACGTCCATAGGGCTTTAAGTATGGCTTTACCTAATGATGACGATACATTTTTTTGATACAGCATATTAGCGCCTAGCGACGAATAACTATTCACTTTATATAAAACTTCTTCTAAATTAATAAAAGCATCATGCAATAACGGAACGCTCAATTGCCCCACATCACCTTGCAGCACAATACGCTCATGCACGACATTATCAGTAAAACATCCTGTGTCACGCTTAAACAACCTAAGCACATAGTCAGGATACCAACCACCATGACGCATTTGCTTACCGCAATAACTAGATAAGCGTGGAATCTCATAGCCATTAACCGAGGATTCAACCATAGCTGCTTGAATTTCAGCTTTTAACTCAGGACTAACTACTTCATCGGCATCAATCGAAAACACCCAATCACCCTGAGCGTGATCCAAGGCACGTTGTTTTTGAATTCCAAAACCTGGCCAATCAGTGACAAATACTTTATCCGTGTAGCGCTGGCAAATTTCAACGGTATTGTCATCACTACCAGAATCCAGAACGATGATTTCATCTGCCCATGAAACTGAGTCTAGGCATCGGCCTATATGAAAGGCTTCATTTTTGGTAATAACAATGACGCTAAGCAATGCTTTCTCCCGCCTTATTTATCGGCTGTCGCGATAATAAACATCCTACAAAAAAAGCGAGTAAATGTCCTTCTGGAAAGGTCTTGAAATGTGAATTAAACAAGCTTGTAGTGACAAATACAATAAGTACACTAGCCCCAATTACACCATAGGATTTTTGAGTAACTCCCTGTTTAATTGCCGAATATATATAAGCCAAAAACAACAACAATCCAAGCAAACCGTTTTCTAACCAAACAAATAAATACTGATTATGCGGATCAGATACTGATTCGCCGCGCCAATCTTGATATTTTGCAGCAGCATAAGTGCTATAAACAGCCTTAAAAGATGAAGTTCCGTAACCTAGCAACGGCTTTTGTTTAATGAGTTCTATTGTATTCTGCCTAAAAATATCGCGTACACCTATAGATGTTAACGTTTCACTGGTTTGAGAGTTTTTATTTTCCTCCCAAGCCAATTTAATGCGCTGTTGCAAGGTGCTTGACGTTAAGGCTACTAGCACTAGAGCAATAGCCATTGCGGCTAAAGTATGAGGCAGTTTTTTATAACCATAAAGATTAACTATTAAGAAAAAGGTAGCCACCGGCAAGGCCAAATAGCCACTACGGGAGGCGCTAACGAAGAAAATATTAACAACAAACAAAACTATCAGTCCAATTGCCAAATATTTTACTTTAAGACTAAGTGCTTCTTTAAAAACAAAAATACAACATAAAACCGCTAGAACGAACGCTAAACTTTGCGATGTGTGATTAGTCATAATAATGCCAGCCGCAGCCCATTTCCAATCAAATTGGATATCAAGCAACCACAAACAGACTGTGATAACAGACAAAAAAGACATTACGGCTAAATAATAATAAATAAGACGTCTTTTCCACTTAGTTTGATAAAAAAACCCTAATAACAAAAAAGTGTACAGTAATTTTTTCCAGCTAAGTAATGTAGTTACTTTATCAGCCCAATCAGTATCAGCATACAAACTACTGACAATTAGCCAAGAAAAAAACACTAACAACATTTTTCCAGCGGGCTGATTAGCAGAAACTTTTAGACTCTGCCAGACTTGTCCTGATATAAGCCAAGTTACCAACATGGCTATGCAAGCGACACTAGTAACTGCCGTAGAAATAGGTGCTGCAATAGCGACAATAATGGCCAAATAGCGGCAAGTTAATAAGGACTTTTCAGCCATAACAGAATAAGAAAACACCGGATTTTTAATTAGCGCCATAATTGATATATATATTTACGTTTTAACTTTTCAAAGGCGAATAACCAACTTTGTATCCAAGTAGGAGGAGCTGGCTCTAACGTACTATCAAACAAACCATTTTTACTACCTTGCTCAACAACAGGATCCTCTAACCACACCATTTCAATACCTAATTGCCTGTCAATTTGTTCAAATTGATTATCAATAGGATCACTAATTTTATACATCATGATCCAATCCAATCTTTTTTGTGCCGTAATACTATTAATAATATAGGAATCAGCAAATCGGCCTCTTGTTCCGACATACAAGTATTGTCCTGACTTACGGTGACTTTTCGGTGTGAAAAAATTACCACCTGATCCAATATAAATGACTTTATTATCTGAAAACTGCGTGCTTTGTGTTAATGCCCTCTGCAAGCCTAAGTTAAAATCTTTTTCAAAAACCGCATCATCTTCCAATATCAACACAAACTCGCTATTACTTTCAGAAACTTTATTTAGCGCGACAATATGTTTAAGTGCGCAAGATTTTTGTGCATCCGTTAAATTATTGTCTTTTGTAAAATAGCAATCAATTACTTCATCACTCAGCTCATCAGCATCCCAGTCAATAATAAATTCAGCTTTCAATCCCTCACTTGCCAACTGTTTTTCCATAAAAGCTCGGCGCTTAGTAAATTTTTTGACGTTAAGAACGTAAATATGGTCAATTTGTTTACTTTTTTCTTGGCTCATAATTAATTTATTTGATAATAGGCTAAGCGGCATTATAAGCGGTATTTTGGCGATTACGATATCCCTAAGTAGCACTCAATTAAGTTTTTTATCAAACAATTCCCACACTAAATTTTTAATCTGGCTAGGTGCCAATGTATCTAAACACTGACTGCGGCTTTGTTGATGACGATCACAACCCTCTAAACCACAAGGTACACAACCACTCTCACCTTGTATTAAATAAACATTGTTTACCTGTTGATCGCCTACTTTATTAAAGGGATTAAGCTCTGACTGATAAGCAACAGGAAAAGGCGCCCATTTTACTGGATTAGTCGGCCCGAACAGAGCAATCACTGGGATACCAGTGGCCGCTGCTAAATGAGTAATTCCGGTATCAGGCCCGATATATAATTTTGCTTTAGAAATTATAGTAGCCAATTGAGCTAAAGAAACTTGACCAACCAGATTTATCGTACCCTCAGGTAATAGACGTTGAATTGCCGCGACATAATCAAGTTCTTGCTGTGCAGGCCCACATGACAATATTAAGGTTAAACCCAGCTCATGTAGATAATGACCTAGTTCTATCCAAGCCTCGACTCTCCATTGTTTATAAGTCCATTGTGGATGCGGATGTAAGACCACATATTCTCTATTAGAGTTTATAAAAGGATATTGTTTTAACAATTGCTCAGTATCGTTACATTGCGGCGGAATCAATGCGAAATGTTTTTTAATGTTGAGTCCATCTAATAACTTCAAATGCTGTAAGACAGTGTGAACATTGACATCAAACTCAAACCAATGCTGCACAAAGTAACGTTTCCACCAGCCAGTGGTGTTTTTCTGTGGCACGACAGCAACTCTTGTAGAGGCTGCTAACAAACCATATAAAAACGGCCGATCTCCCGATTGAGTCACAATAGCAAGATCGTAACTCCTAAAAAGCAGAGGGATTAAGCGTCGATAATCAACAAACTTAGGGCGATTAATCGTCGTGATTATTTGATCAATATCACAATTGCCATCAAGCATAGCAGCAGTATTGGCATATACCAGCACATCTATCTGAGCTTCAGGGTAAGCAAGTTTTAATGAATGAATTAAGGGAGTCGTTAATAATACGTCCCCCAGAAATCGCATAGCAATAACTAAAATTCTTTTCGGTTTAGTCTTCAAGGATTTGTAGTCCGTTATTTAGAAAGCATCAATATTAGTTTGAGAGAATAAGCAGACTTATTCTCTCAAACGGATTGTCCTTTTATTTATACTTCAGCTAAATTCAACCAAATATCATGTTTATTACATAAACTCAGCACATAAAGCGTGCCGCTATAATCTTTTAATGTAAAAATCGATAAAGCAGCACTATCTTTAGTAGGATCAAACAGGTGTTCATCTAAAAACTTCTGATTACTATCTAATAATACATGCTTAATAATATAGTGCTCGTAGCCTTTCATTTCATGAGCAGTCACTACTTTTACCGTGACCACATTACCTAGTTTTTCTATATCAATGCTAGGTAAATGTGTGGCTACTTTACCACTCCAGCGCCCCGCTCGATCAATTCAGAAGTCGCGTTAGTTCCTGCTATCGCTGGAGCGGTTGATGGAGTAGGACGTCTAATTGATTGATGATCGTTTGGTGTAACTGCTCAAAAACATCGATACCCATGCGTTTGCGTATCTATACCAATAATGACGGTACAAATGGAACTTTGATAGAAAAGCCTTTTAAGCCGCAAAAGTATAGTAAATATAGGTTTTCCTGAATTTGTGCGACGGTTTCTTCATTACTAATTTTAAGCTTATGTATGATGATAATGGCACCGATAATCAATCTTACATCTTTCGCTGGACGTCCAGTTCTAGTATTAAAACTCTGATAATAGACGTCAGAAAATTTGTCCCAAGGAATACAAGACTTAATTTTACCCAGCGCTTGTTTTAATCCATAGTTCGTTCAAAAGGTGCTTCAAATCCTTCTACATTAAGTTGATTTTGGCTATGTATTCGTATCATAAGTGCACGAGTTTTGTGAGGTTACGCTCAGTTTTTATGCATTTATTATATAGTTTATACTATCAATAAGTTATTGTTTCTTAGTTGGTCCTAATTAGAGCTGCAAATAGAGTTCCGTGTACCTGAATACAAAAAACCTATTATACTAATGGCAAATAAGCCATGATAAGGTTTGACGTAAACCAGTAAGCGCTTATAAATATCAAAAAATTTTTTCATATTTTAACCCAAGCGTCTTTTTATTTGATTTAAAAATAAATTTAATTTCAATTTTATGCATTGCATAGGTACTGTCAATTCACCGTCCCAACTATCACCTCGCAACAAATAATATCTTGCAAATACCTTAACGCTTATTTTCCATTTATTTAAGAACATCCGAGAACCATTAGCTTTAAACGTTAATTTTCCAGTTGATTTAGACATAAAATGATAGACACGACTTTTGCCTACGCCTTTAAAATCCCTCACCCCCACTTGCCATAGCTTCATGGCAAAGTCTGGATCAGAATACATTCCAGGTGAGAATTCAATGCTATAGCCACCTACCATATCCCATAACTTGATTGGCACTACACTAGGCGGCCAAGTTGAACCTTGCCAGTCTGTTTTTTCTAATTGAGAAAAGTTTTTCAATAATTTAGTTTCTTCAAATTCACTCGGATCAGATCCACAATCGAAAGGCGCAATCACACACTTATTACCCGTCTCCCTAGGTTCAATCATCGTGGACGATATAAAAAAGAAACTATCTTTTTGCTTTTTTATTTCTTCATGCAACCAATAATCCCAATCAGGACAAGCATACATATCATCATTAAAATAAACTAAATATTCGGTTTTAACTAAAGTGCGCGCAATATTCATCGCATAACAGATACCAATATTACTCTCAGAATAACTGTAATCGAGATTATTTTCCGCTACCCATGCTCTTGAGCCATCATTAGCCTCATTAAGATGAATAATGATTTGATGATGGTATCTCGAGTTTTTCTGGATACTTTCAACACACATTTTCAAAAAATTTAAATTATTCCAACTAGGAATAATAATTGAAAATAAAGGTGTTACAGATTCAGAACTAGCCGGATGAAGAGAAATAAGAGGCGCACTAACAAGAAATTGTGATGAAGGCATAATAAAAAGGTAGTGAGATCGTCTATAAAGTTATTTATATTGTATGTTTAATAGAAACTGAATTTATTTTTGCTGCAACAGCCAACCCTAGATCCCATCTAAAAAAACCAGTTTTAAGCCAATAAGTCCTATTAAATGCCCATACTCCTTTCAAATAGGCTTTAATGATTGACGACTAAATGCCATTACCACAAAGCACTATCTTGCCGCTTACTTTAATGTGACAATTAATAAAGCGCCAGCCGCGTATATCGCGTCAGGTCGCTCTGCTAAGCTAGCGATCATCACTTGATGTTCCTCAAGCTCTGTCACAAATGTTTTCAAAATAGTTCTCCTAGGTTCTTAAAGAGAGATAGCGTTTAGGTAATTTGCAAAAATAAAAAACGATAGGATGTGCTGAACGGCAGTGAAGCGCATCGTTCTTAAGCGG
>CAIVGC010000009.1 GCA_903905335.1 uncultured Methylococcaceae bacterium | reverse complement strand
GTCATGCCATCTCTTCCGTAAACAGTTTACATATCATAGTGACAGGACTCACCCCTGGGCAAAACTATTGGGTACGCATACGCGGCATCGATAGCAATGGCGGCGGCGTTTGGAGTGATCCGATTAATATTTTTGCTATTTAAGTTTATGTAAAGGCGTTGGGCAATAGCTTTAGTGTTGCCCAATCTACGTAGATCATAATCGAGACACATTTATAAAACGTCATTAGCCTATTACAATAGAGTGGTGTCTATTGCCATTACAAATTCAATTGCTATAATCAGACATCAATGATCAAATTTGCAAAAAATTAACTGCATATTCAATAAATTAACAATTACCCATTAGCTGATATATGACTAAAACAACTGATTTTTCACAATTGGATTTGAATGGCACTTATACGTATGCAGATTATTTGTCTTGGCAATTCGATGATGCTATCGAACTGATTAAAGGCAAAATTATGGCAATGAGCCCTGCCCCAAGTTCCGAACACCAAAGTATTTCTTGGCGTCTAAGTGGTGCATTATTTATTTTCTTTAAAAATCAACAATGCCGTGCTTTCGCTGCCCCCTTTGATGTGCGTCTATACGACCGTGAAAAATCCATCATCGCCAATAAAGATATTTTTTCCGTCGTACAGCCTGATCTTTGCGTCATTTGCGATAAAACTAAAATTGATAGTAAAGGCTGTTTAGGATCTCCAGACTGGGTTATAGAGATTTTGTCTCGAGGTAATTCCAAAAAAGAAATGCAGCTCAAATACCAACTCTATCAGGAGAGTGGCGTTAAAGAATACTGGCTGGTTTATCCAGGTGAAAAAGCCGTCCATCAATTTGTATTGGATGAAGATACCGAAAAATATCAATTGATTGCTATGTACTCTGGCGAAGATATCGCCACCCCGCAGTTATTTCCTGATTGCCAAATTGATCTACGTGAAGTGTTTGAAGATGAATGACCATCGTCTAATACGGCCGTAAGGCGGTTTAATCTGTACGGAATATTCGCGTAGTGAATCCGCCCTACGACTTACAGACTTACCGCTAAATAAGCCATGAACATACCCCGCCCTGATCCTGATGAATTACTTGCTCGCGTCAATCGAGAACAAGCCAAAGCGCATCGTGGCCGCTTAAAGATATTTTTTGGTGCTGCCGCGGGTGTCGGCAAAACCTATGCCATGTTGCTGGCCGCCAAAGAAAAACGCGCTGAAAACTGTGACATTATCGTCGGTTTGGTAGAAACGCATGGTCGCAAAGAAACGGCGGCCTTATTAGACGGCTTAGAACTATTACCCCCCAAACTGATTAACTACCGCAGAACTCTCTTTAAAGAATTTGACTTAGATGCCGCACTTAAACGTAAACCCTCTATCATATTGGTTGATGAACTAGCCCATAGCAATTTAGAAGGTTGTCGACATCCCAAACGTTGGCAAGATATCGAAGAATTACTGAATGCCGGCATTGATGTCTATACGGCTCTAAATGTACAGCACTTAGAAAGTCTTAACGACGATATAGGTCAGTTTTCGGGAATACGGGTCTGGGAAACAGTACCCGATACCGTATTTGAAAACGCTGATGAAATCGAACTAGTCGACCTGCCGCCTGATGAACTGCTGGACCGACTGAAAGACGGCAAAGTTTACTTGCCGCAACAAGCTCAAGAAGCTATCAAACATTTTTTCCGTAAAGGGAATCTTATTGCTCTTAGAGAACTTGCGCTGCGACAAACAGCCAGCCGAGTCGATGCGCAGATGCAAGATTATCGTGCAGATAATTCTATCTCAGAAGTGTGGCAAGTCAGTGAACGCATCATGGTTTGCATAGGCCCTAATGCCTTGGCAGAACGTCTAGTACGTGCTGGCAAGCGCTTCGCCACCAGCTTGCATGCCGAATGGCTGGTTGTCTATGTCGAAACGCCAGATTTACAACGCCTGTCGGCTGAAAAACGAGATAGTGTATTAAGAATATTACATTTTTCCGAACAACTAGGTGCAGAAACCCTAGCCATGAGCGCACTCGATATGAGCGCCGCTATTATCAAGTTATCCAATGAAAGAAATGTAACTAAAATTGTTATGGGTAAGCCTAGCCGACGTGGTTGGAAACGTTGGCTGTTAGGCTCATTGGTCGATAGTCTAATTAGCGATGCGCACAATATCAATTTCTACCTACTG
>CAIVGC010000008.1 GCA_903905335.1 uncultured Methylococcaceae bacterium | reverse complement strand
CGCATCGAGGCAATACGCTGCATGACTTCGCTAGTATTAGCAACAGGTCGCTGAGCAAAACGAGGTGATGAAAGCAATGTTAGTGCGCGTGCGATACTGCCCCGCCCTTCGTATATCTGTAAAGGCATTGTTTCGGTGGGCGTATCTAATAGTGTTAATAATGCTCTACCAACAGGCTTGAAAGATAACGCTTCCATTGGATGGATATGGCCTGTGGCATCAATTTCTACTTGTATGGTTTGCAACATTATTTCGCCTTGTTCTATCTAATGATTGTAACTAGCGATTATATTACAGCAATCGTTACTTGAAAGTACAAAGACTTACAGACATAAAAAATCGTGGTCTGTCCCGTTTGTCTTGGCGCTATACCTAGTTAACTCGTTTAATTACAAACATACCGTTTTAAGTAATTGAGCCCTGAATTGATCTCGCCATTGATGCTCAACAGCTATTCATAAAAACATAAGAAGAGGCGATCCCTGAGGTATCGCCTATGATGACCTCTGCTTTTTAAATTACGAAGCTATTTGAACAAATAAGGCACTACCCATGACAAATGCAACATCAATATTGGCATGGTTATCAGCTAGGAATTCATCACCAACCCGCTGGGGACCATCTCCATACGGCCAAATATAATCGTCAAAAATAATCCATCCGCCCTTAACAACAAAATGACCCCAAGAAACAATGTCGGCCTTGGCAGCAGCATAACTATGATTACCGTCTATATGTAAGATAGCGATATGACCAGAATAATTCGTTGAACCAAATGAAGCTGTCGTAGCATTTTTATGCTTACCATAATGTTTTGCACCCTCGACTGAGGGCATACGTAAATAATTAATATGATTAAAGTCGTAAGGCAATATATTCATTTCAAAGACCATGAGCGCTTCTTCCGCGTCCACCTGTGCAGATCCACTATCTACCAAGCCTTTTTCATCATTTTGCACCAAATGCTCGTTAGACCAAGGATCAACACATAGCAAGTTACCAATATTATAACAATGTGCTAATCGAGCCAGAATAAAAGCAGATTTACCCCACCAACTACCTATTTCAACAACATCACCACAAGGTGAATAACGGGCAATTTCGCATAACACACAAAGTTTTTCATGGTCACACATACCGGGTATTAAATCTGCATGCCGAAACAAGGCCGATAGCTCAATTTCAGAAATTGAAGGCTTAGCAATCTCCTTTACAGAGAGCGGTAGCGGATTTTTAATTAAAGCATGTGCGTGACTTTGAGCGGTACGGTAGCCAGCTAATTCCGCATTCACCGGCGATGTATTCACCAAAGCAATACTAGGAGCTATTTCTTTCAAAACACGATCTAAATAATTCCAAACCACAATATTAGGCGAATAAACCCCAGCTATATTAAAGCCTATAATCGCTAGTTTAAGAGCTTTATCGAAATCCGAATGCGTTATATAAGGAAGATATAACCATTCAGGATATTTATCCCGAGACACATCATACTCCAGCGACGATGCTCCTATAACAGACTGCCCATCACGTAAACATTTTTTAAGATATTCAAGAGAGCGCGGCATGCCACCAGGAAAAATTAAAATAGGCCGGCTGACGACACCATTAGATTCATTATCAATCATAATTTATTCATATTGTAAGTGTAGAGCCCAATATTTAGACTTGATCGCCTTTCTCACAGAGCAAAAATATACTGGCACATAAATCTGGATATTGCTGACCTAGCTGATAACATCCTTCCAGATACTCTTTTGAAATAATGTCGGTCTGTAGCAATCGATCCCATTGAAAATTAGCCAGCGCTTTAAAGAAGATTCCAGACCGATATATCACTTTTAACCCTGCAGCTACTGCATCACGCTCTAAAGTATCCAACGTATAAGTACAACGATGACCATGCTCAGCTTCCGCTGGAGTAACTGCGGTGTTATGCGATATCAAGCCCATTTTTACAGCAATCTGCCTTGAAGGCGCATTAGCATTGGGACACACCAAAAAGAATCGACCATTTTCACTAAGCCACTCGTCGTTGATACGTTTCAACACGAGCACAGGATCATCCAAATGTTCTAACACATGGGTCAGTAATATGTTGTCATAGCGCTTAGACAGGTTCGCTTCCTCAAAAAACGAATTGACGAACTCAACCTTATCGCCTATCTTACTTTTAGCTTCCTTGATAGCGTCAACGGCGGCTTCGACACAGGTGACATCATCGAAATAAGGCAACAATCTTCTGGTAAAATCGCCCTTGAAACTTCCAAGTTCAAGCAAGCTTCCTTTGTTAAAGAAAGGCTCGAACGATTTGATCATGTATGGGTGCATCACATTGAAGTCAAAACTGTAGGCGTACTTCTCATTATTGGAGTTACCCGAATCATTCAACTCGTCATTATAGTTTCTCTTCGAAGTCATAAGTTCGTTCATCCCCAGTAATTTGTTTTTTCTAATAGCTCATAGTAATCCTGCTTGGTCACTCCAACCAATATTTGATCCCAGTAACGGCCTTTTCTAAAAAAATAATTTCTTCTACGCCCCTCTTCTTTCCATCCCAAGCGCTTCCCGCAATAAGTGGATATTGAAAGCTTGTTGTACTCAATCATCGATCCTTCCAATCTTTCCAGATTTAGTTCTTCGAATGCGTACCTCATTGTCGCCATGATCGCATCAATACCATGCCCCTTGTTACGTTGATCAGATTCTCCAATCACCAATCCGTGCCATGCATGCCTGTTGCGCCAGTCGATATTCATAATACTTGAAATACCGATAATCCCAGTTTCAGGAACATCAACAACAAAACGTTGATTGAGGCGATCATTTTTCAAATTCTGGAACCAAGTCTTATGGAAATCCATTGAACTTGGAAAGTGAGATTCTCCTATTCCATCTTGAGTAACTGGGTCATTCGCCCACTTGTGCAGAAGTTCGAGATCTATTTCTTCTATTGCCCTCAACGTAAGGATTTTACCTTTAATTATCATCTACAGCCTCTCCGATGAGCGAATCACATTCATTTCTCTAATTTAGCCAAGCCAAAACCAAAACGACCAAATTCATTTCCGTTGTACATCAAATACACCTCACCATCCATCTCAAAAATATGTGGGTAGCACAGCATATCTGAATCCCAATCGCCTTCTGACACATCAATTCCAACCTTCTCATCGTCCCTAGTCCAGTTAACCAGATCAACTGAATATGCATAGCTTATTCTATACCCCCTGTTCTTATTCTTTCTGAAATCAGTTGCATATCGATAACAAAAAAACATATGGTACTTATCATTTAAATAAATCACAGTTGGGAGAGCCTGACACTCGTCAGCATTTAGCTTGTCTGCGATTAATTGTCTGCCTTCTTTGCACCACGAAACGCCATCATCTGATGTAGCATGCGCAATTTTATATACTCGATCAGGAGCATCCCCTGGTTCATGGCTTGTCCATTTCGTGCCAAAGATATACCACATGTGATACGTGTTGCTGCATACAGCAACAAACGCATCACCAACCAAAAAAGGCTCATTTAAAGAGGACGTTAATACAGGGCCTTTTCCCAATTTTTTAAACGTTACGCCATTATCGTGACTCACGGCCAAACCGATAGAGGCATCAGTTGATACCGACACTTTCCTGTTCCATCCTGTGGTATAGGCAAAAATTTTATCTTTGACTCTGACGACATTCATTGGAAAAATCCCGTGTTCATCAAAGCAACCCAATCCCCCCAACTCGATTACTGTATCAGTGGATACTTTGATGACTTCCTTAAAACTTTTATCCATATCCACAAATGAAATATGGCTTAAGAATTTTCCCGTTTTATCTTTTTCTCTTGTTGAGAAATAGATTCTCACGAAATCATCAAAGACCAGAGTTTGAGGCGATTGAGCGAATTCGACGCAGTTATTCGATAAACAATGTTCCGTTGGATCGAATATTTTTCCTAGTTTCTTCCATTTCATAAATACAGTCCCATATCGGTCAAGACAAATGACCGTCTAGTTGAGCCAAACCAAAACCATATCGACCAACCTGGTTTCCGAGATATAGCATGTATATTTCTCCATCGAGTTCAAACACGTGTGGATAAGCAACTGATTCGTCATCCCATCCCTCTTCAGAAATATCAATACCTACTTTTGTATCATCCCGAACCCAGTTTGCCATGTCATTGGAAACCGCATATCCAATACGATAACCTCTATCATTCTTTCTGAAATCCAGGCTATATTTATAGCAAAAAAACATGTGATATTTATTGTTATGGAAGAAAACATCAGGACTAGCCTGGCATTCATTTTCCTCTAATTTATTTTCGATAATATCTTTGCCATCTCTTATCCAGTTAAGCCCATCGTTTGAGTATGCCATCCGAATTTTATAGACCGCTTCCGGTTTACCGTTATTCTCAAGCCATTCCGTCCCAGCGACATACCACAAGTACCAATGATCATTGAATCTTCTAATTTTTGGTCCACTTAAAACGAATGGGTCGTCAATGTTGCAGGATAATATTGGGCCCTTGCCAAACTTGGTAAAGCTTTCTCCGTTGTTGTGGCTTATTGCGGCACCAATTGCCACGGTAAAAGGAATCGATTCACATCTTGTCCAGCCACCATAATAAGCAAGAACGTTATCCCCTTGTCTTATTACTGATACCGGGTAGGTTCCAAACTCATCAAAAGCCCCCAACTCTCCTAACTCTAAAATTGGGGCTTTGGCTATATTCACAATTTCAAACAAATTATGTCTATTCAAGTCAACATAAGCGGAATAGCTGGTATATTGCCCACGCTCATCCGGTAGTGGTCTACAAGAAAAATAAACTCTGATGAATTCGTCGAAGATCAAAACTGAAGGTGCTTGAGCAAACTCCCTTAGCCAACTTTTACCTTCTACTTCATGAGGTTTAAAAACCAGGCCTAGCTTTTTCCATCTAAACACGTTTACTTACCATTATTTATATTGCCAAACCTAAAAATATTGAGGTTCGCGGGTTCATGTTCGAAGTGCATCACCTAACTTGAAGAATGCCGGACTGGGTGTTCGCCGTTTTTGTAAAACTATCCAAACCGTTAATAATATTTCTTGGTTGCTACAGCGAGGAGGCTTGCACAATATTCTGGGATTTCTTCTCCAAGTGAATAAAACGCACGCACAGCAGCATCCCCCAGCGCAATCATCTGTGTTTCGGAAAGCGGCTTAAGATACATTCCTTTCATCGACAGTACTTTCAAACCGGCTTGATCGCAATGATCCCTCAACATATCTACAGTGTATAAACGTCTGTGTCCGACATCATAATCTTTAGGCGCCATTTTTTCATAATTTTCCAGCACCCCCATTTTGTAACCTGCGCGTCGGTTCAAAGACATACAATTTGGGCCAGAAATAAAAATCAGTCCCTCATGCTTGACCAATCCAGCAAGAAGCTTAAGAGATTCAACAGGATCTTCAACATGTTCGATGACATTCAGGAAAAATATAAAATCATACTTGCGCGGAGTTGAAAAATTCTCCAGAAGTATTTCATGGCATATTACTTCTGGAACTCTATTTTTTAACAAAGCCACATTTTTTTGTGAAGGCTCAATTACCTCGATATCATCGAATATCTTACATAATTTTTCCGTAGAGGAACCGCTACCACACCCCACTTCTAAGGCACTTTTACCTTCGGTACGATATTGGTTGATGATCTCAATTTCTCGATCAATCATAAGCTCATCCATATAGTCACCCTTTTGATAAAAGGCACTAATAGATTCCAAGTGTTCGATTTCTTTAATGTTCAAAAATCCTCCTAATAAGCTTTACACAAATAATGACAGCATCAAAAAATAGTTTGTTGCCAACAAGCGGCTAACCCCTTTTACGATAAGAATAAAAACCTATCCCAATTTTCTTGCCTAGCTTCCCTGCGCGGACATATTTTTTTAATAACGGGGCGGGTCTATATTTTCCATCGCCTGTTTCTTCCACAAGGGTCTCCAGTATGCTCAAACAAATGTCTAATCCAATTAAATCTGCAAGCTCCAAAGGCCCCATTGGATGGTTTGCTCCCAGTCGCATACAACTATCAATGGTTTTTGCATCGGCAACCCCTTCCGACAATAAAAGCACAGCCTCATTTATCATTGGGAAAAGTAGCCTATTTACAACAAAACCTGGAGTTTCTGGGAGAACAACAGCTTGTTTGCCTAATAACTGCAATATTTTTAATGCCGATTGCAATGTCTTATCAGAAGTTAACTCACCCTTAACTACTTCAACCAATTTCATGGACATAGGAGGGTTGAAAAAATGTAAACCTAAGAACTGATCAGGTATATCTGTATGCGATGCAAGTTCGGTAATGCTCAATGTGGAAGTGTTAGTAGCAATGATTCGAAGGTCTAATACAACTTGAACAAGTTGTTTGAATATATTTGCTTTTACGACTTTGTCTTCTTTTACGGCTTCCAATATCAATTCGCAGCCTGACATTTCTGCTAATTCGTTCGTGTAAATCACCCTTTCTGTGATTGCAGTTATTTTGTCTTTTTCCAACAATCCTAACCTTGATTGAATCAAAGCCAGCCGCTCAAATTCAGCTTGAAAATTTTGTTGATATCTGTGATTCCATATTCTGACAGAAGCATTATTCGCAGCAAACAATAATGCGAGTTGCTTACCCATTGTTCCGGCACCAAGAATACCGATTTTTATGGTTTCCATTCTATATCCTTAAGTAGTTCAAACTAAAACAGTACACTTGGAAAATCCTTAAACAATACTATTTATTTATCATGTAAAAGCTACCAATTAAGAAACTAATTTAGTTCAAATCTTGTTAATTGCCATTGAACTTCTTCAATCGAATTAAACATTATCACATCAACAATGGATAACCAAGGCACGAACGCCTGTCCAAACTGTGGATATTCAAACGATTTCGATTGAATATACTTTAACGCCAAGCCCTTATCATGAAACGTTTTTTTTGAGTACAAATCAATACCACCTATGGCATTCACATAAACACTCGCGTTGACTGCTTCACACAAAGCCAATACCTTGTCTTGATTTTTAAGAGCATGGTCTATGTTAATGCTAGAAGAAATTTCAATCTTGGTAGTGATACCTAAGTGCTCACAAACTTTAACAATAGCATGATGTATAAATTGAAAAAGATTCATTTGCTTATACGTAACAATCTGTTCAATCAACGGAAATGTCTGAGCAAAATATGGTGCATGACGATAGGCATTCTTAAATTGATGTAGCAATTTATTCCGATTAAAATCCGCAGCCAATTCCCGCTCGCACACATTAAGAGAGTCTGAGTCTTTCTTTAAGGGCAAGGAAAACATCACATCCATGTCATTCTGCAACAAGCGATTACGGTTGATCCAGCCTTTTTTGGTGTATTTAATATTGTCATAGACAATAAATAAATCCACAGCAGCAATCAATTGAAAATAACCAATATACGGCAGAAAATAAGGCTGCATAATGGCGACTGATTTCATTTAATCACCACACGTAAAAGTAGCCCATAAGCTTTACTAAAAACTCTCACTATAAAAAATGCAGTTTAAGAAAAGAATTATTTTTATATCTATGTTTCAATTTTCTGCCCTGTAGAAAAAGAAAATGTCAGAAACTCACTATCCCGCCTCCATATCACTTCGTCTTGATGCACAGCGAGCCACCAAGTTTGCATCGCTAATCTTGGTTTTAATTTTGAAAAACCGCGCGGCGTTAGCAATGCAATACACCAAGCTGGATGAGGGTCACGAACCGATTGATAGATAATACCGCCAATATTTGCTTTTCGTGCTACCTGAGAAAATTCTTGTGTATAACTATAGTCCTTAGGATGTAACCATTTATCAGCATCAGCGTTAAAGGGTGATTTTCGAAGATCAACAATCAATGTTCTAACATCAGATCGAAATGCAGTATGCGCAACGGGTTCTATTTTTTCTAAGTCGATTGCATCCTTTAGAAACTTCCAGCGCCAGTAACCTAATTCTGCGCATGCAGTACGTACCAATTCAGCCCCATAAAAAACGCCAGGATCTGTATTAGAGCGGAAGCGAGAACCTCCACGTAAGGGGTCGTAGCGAAAAGGTGTAGCGAGTAAGTAATCTAAGCCATCGGCGAGCAACGATGGTAAGGGTTTGCTACTTTCCAAAAGAGACTCAAGTACATTCTGTTCGAACTGACTGTCAACTATTTTCATGGTAGAAGCAATGTGTTGTGCTTCTACAATCCGCCAAACGGATCCTTGCCAATCGCTAGCCTCAGATGAGACCGCGAGAGGCGTCCAAGTATTGAACGACACGTACTAGTCCTTCTGTATTGCGAATAAGCTCAATGGGCCGACCATTCAAGCCAAGATTTTCGCTATTAAGCCATTTTCGAGCGGTGGCCTCATCACCCACTATTGAGTCTAGTGATCGAAAAACCCGAACGAACAGCAAGGCAAAATCCCATTCTTTTCGTTTTTGATCAAGTAAGTAGCCACCACTATACAACCGTGTAATTGTGGCAGGACTAAGCCCAAGCACTTTGGCAAGTAGTGATCGTGAAATATCTAAACGCTCTGCGGAACGAGCGACTGCCTTACTTAACACGACGGCTGCTTCTGGATGAGTGATAATGTTTTGAATTAGAGCTGACATAAATAGACTGCTTCCCATAGAAATAACATTATATAATTTTTTCCTTAGATCAAATTTTATAAAAAATTTACCATGACGTCAAATTGACTCAAAAGCTAGTTCAATAATATAGATGTCCAAATAATTTTTGTCTCTTGTAGATCCGATAATCCATTTATAAAGTATAGACTTATAAACCTACACTTTTATAGGATGTGCTGAACGACAGTGAAGCGCATCATCACGATAGAGCGATATTTTATTTTTTGCGAGTTACCTTAGCCGGGGTTTTGTTACGGTATGTAGGGCGGTTTCGCGACAGCAAACCGCCACACATACGCAATATCGAAAACAATCGAACAAAAAACCCTCACGAGGAAAGTCCGCGTGAGGGTCAGTTTTGTCACTCCGTATGTGGTGGATAGGCGCTATCGCTCCGAATCCACCTTACATTAATCCACCGTACGGCCGTATCGCCTCTACCCATCCTACGCGGCTTATTTTGCAAATTAAGTTCCAGTACAAGCAGAAGGCAAGAATTTTTGAGGCGCTGTTGATATACAAGTCCAAGATGTTGATCCTGTTCCGACAGTAGCGCCCATAGTCAGGGTTAATGTTGTACTTATTATCCCCGTTGAGACACCAGTAGCTCTCATTGTTGAGACAATAGTACAGCCAGCCCCAGTTGCATCTGCAGCTCCACCAGCGGTTACACTTAAAACATATTTGCCTGAAATCGATGTCGGAGGTATGGTAATGCCACCGCTAGTTAATGATGCCGCAGCATTGCTAGGACAAACCGCTGTTTGACCAAAATATTCAGACACTGGAGATTTCAAACCATCCGCCAACACCATAGCCTCTGACATCTGTGCCCTAGCGATATAATCCTGATAAGCCGGCAACGCTATCGCCGCCAAAATACCAATGATCGCTACTACGATCATTAGCTCGATCAAGGTAAAACCTTGTTGTAATTTAGTATATTGATTTTTCATACAATGTCCTGTTTGGGCTGAGGTTAGATAATAGGGTATAGACTCGTTTTTCTAAGGCGATTGAAAAGTATTGCTATCTAGTCGCTTGATTGTCATGGCTGGAGAATAATACGGTCTTAGCATAATGGAAATGTTTTTGTTGTTCTATTCGTATAATTACCTAGATTACTAAATAATTACCCATGAGCTAGGTAAAGAATTATTAATACTAATCAGCTGAGATAGCAGGGGATGTTTTGCTTATCCTAGCCTAGAAGTTTACAGGCAATTCAGCAAGGAATTAGAACTACATGTATAAACCGAGCAGTTGATCGCTTTAAGCCTGTTATTAAGGGCCTTTTAAGGCTATAATCTCCCACTATTTTAATCCAGTTTATGAATGTGCTATGGATATTAAAGACTATATGCAAAGCTTAGGCTTGCAAGCTAGAGCCGCTGGACGCATCCTTAGTCGAGCGGATACCGGCAAAAAAAATAGGGCCTTATTGGCCATTGCCGACGCTTTAAACCTGCAACAAGCACTGTTGATCAGCGAAAACGAAAAAGATTTGGCTGCGGCTAAACTTAATGGCCTAGATGATGCCTCACTCGATAGACTGGCTTTAACACCTGCGAGTATTCAAGCTATGATTACCGGCTTACAGCAGATTGCTGCTTTGGCGGATCCAGTGGGGGAAATTAGTAATCTGAGTTATCAGCCCAGCGGCATTCAAGTCGGACAAATGCGCGTACCTTTAGGCGTTATTGGTATCATCTATGAATCTCGCCCTAATGTCACAGTTGATGCTGCGGCCTTATGCCTTAAGTCTGGCAATGCTTGTATTTTAAGAGGCGGCTCTGAGTCTTTGCATTCTAATCAGGCTATAGCGGCGTGTATTAGCGAGGGTTTGGCGGCGGCCGACTTACCGATTACTGCGGTGCAGATAGTCGCAACCACTGACCGCGCAGCGGTCGGTGAGCTCATTACTATGCAACAGTATGTCGATGTGATCGTGCCACGCGGCGGCAAAAGTTTGATTGAACGTATCAGTAAAGACGCGACTATTCCTGTTATTAAGCATTTAGATGGTATTTGCCATGTTTATATAGATGATAATGCCGATATAGCTAAAGCCATTGCTATTGCCATCAATGCTAAAACCCATAGGTATGGTGTTTGTAATGCTATGGAAACTTTGCTGGTCGCTGAAAGTATTGCGGTGCAGGTGTTACCTTTGTTGGCGGCTATTTATCAAGATAAGGGCGTGGAATTGCGCGGCTGTCTTAAAACCTGTTCTATTATTCCGCATTGTCTAAGAGCTACCGAAGAAGATTGGCACACTGAATATTTAGCGCCAATTCTAGCGATTAAGTGTGTCCATGATTTAGATGACGCCATCGCCCATATTAATCACTATAGTTCTAGCCATACCGAAGCGATAGTCACCGAAGATTACACTAAAGCCCGACGTTTTCTGCGTGAAGTCGATTCTAGTTCGGTGATGGTTAATGCGTCTACACGTTTTGCCGATGGCTTTGAATATGGCTTAGGTGCTGAAATCGGTATCAGTACTAATAAATTGCATGCGCGTGGCCCAGTGGGCTTAATCGGGCTAACGTCTCTGAAATATATAGTTTTAGGTGACGGTCATATCAGGCAATAAATGCTAGGTGTTTTTGGCGGCACTTTTGATCCTGTCCATTATGGTCATTTGCGCTCTGCGCTTGAGGTTAACGAGTTTTTTGCCTTATCAAAGTTGCTGTTAATTCCTAGTGCTCAGCCACCGCATAGAGTCGAACCTGCGGCATCTGCGACTGAGCGTTTGCAAATGTTAGAATTGGCGGTCAGGGATCATCCTGAATTAACCGTTGATGCTAGAGAGTTAGACCATAATGGCCCTTCATATATGGTCAATACCTTGGCTACATTGAGGCTAGATTATCCGCAAGAAACTTTGTTGTTGTTTATCGGTTGTGATGCTTTTAAACATCTAACGAGTTGGCATCAATGGCAGCGGTTATTTGATTTTGCTCATATTGTGGTGATGACCCGGCCAGGTGCGGTCATCGAGCCTATCCCTGATTTTTTTAAGCTGCGTTGTTGTCAGCAGTTAACAGAGTTGGCAAGCACTAGGGCAGGTAAGTTATACTTTCAACACGTTACTCCGCTTGATATTTCGGCAACGGCTATTAGGCAAATAATTACGAATCAACAAAATCCGGGCTTTTTACTGCCCGATATGGTGTTAGCTTACATTAAGCAGCATCAGCTTTACCTGAGACATTGATCTCATTAACTACTAGGAATTTGAATGCAAGCAGAAGAAATATTAAAAATCGTCGAAACTGTTTTAGATGAACGTAAAGGACATAATATTGTAATTTTAGATGTTCGTGGTAAAACAAGTTTTACAGATTATATGGTAGTAGTTACCGGTACTTCTGATCGACATTTAAAATCTATGTGTGATTACGTCGTTGATGAAGTTAAAAAACAAGGCGCAAGACCCTTAGGTATAGAAGGTGATTTGGGTTCAGATTGGGTGTTACTCGATTTAGGTGATGTGATTGTGCATGCCATGACTTCACAAGCGCGTGGCTTTTATCAGTTAGAAAAATTATGGTCTATAGACGGTGATATTACAGATACTGAGCAAGATTTAGATTAAGCGCTCAGGCCGTTAATTTTAAGCGGCGCACTAACGACTTATTAATATCTTTTTGGTAACGGTTAAGCTATTAACTTATAGGTATATGGGAAATAAATGAACAGTAATGCATTAAAAATTTTATTCTTCACCTTTTTGATGTTACCTGCTGGTGCTTATGCCGGCGACGTTGCTAACCTTTTAAGTCCTTCTAAGCCAATGAATATTACCGACCATTTCGTTGGTTATCTAGCTATAGGCGTTACTGTTTTAGCTTATATTACGGCTATGTCAGAAGAAGTGCTTGCCCTAAGAAAATCCAAGCCTATGGTCTTGGGTTCTGCCATCATCTGGTTTGCTATTTGTATATATTATGCAATGCATGGTGAGGCTAAGGTTGCAGCGGTTGCCTTTGAAAGTAATCTTTTGGCTTATATCGAGTTATTCTTATTTATTCTAGTATCTATGACTTACCTTAACGCCATGGAAGAGCGAGGTGTTTTCGATAGCTTGAGAATTTGGTTGCTTAATCGACAATACAGTTATAGGCAGTTATTTTGGATTACCGGAGGCTTGGCGTTTATTTTGTCTACCGTGATCAGTGGTATGGCGGTTGCTTTGTTGTTAGGCGCTGTCGCAGCTGCGGTCGGTAAGAAAAATAAAGACTTCGTGGCCATCGCTTGCGTCAATATTGTGGTGGCGACTAATGCCGGTGGCTCTTTAAGTCCTTTAGGGGGTATTTCTACGCTATTTGTCTGGCAAAATAAAATCTTACCTTTTTATGAGTTTTTCTTTTTGGCAGCACCTTGCTTAGTTAACTTTATTTTACCCGCTGCTATCATGCACTTTTTTGTGCCTAAACAAATACCTGCTGCATCGACCAGTACTATTTGGCTGCGTCGTGGTAGTAAGCGTGTGATTTTTTTGTTTATGGTCACTTTGGCTATGACAGTTTGGTCCAATATTAACTTAGACCTTCCACCTGCTGCCGGCATGATGGCTGGTCTGGGTTTATTACAGTTTTTTAGTTTTTATTTAACCAAAACTGCCCATGAAACAAAAAGTGAGTTCGCTCATGTTTATCAGCTCTTTCAAGTAGAAATTCCTAGTGTGAATCGAAGGCAAGATTTTGATGTCTTTAAAAATATAGGTACGGTTGATTGGGATACGCTGCTGTTTTTTTATGGCGCTATGATGATGATCGGTGCTTTGAGTTTTATTGGTTATCTGGATGTTGTTGCTCATTTTCTGTTCGGGCAAATTAGTCCTACCTTGGCTAATATATCGATAGGCCTTTCCTCGGCTTTTGTTGATAACGGTACTTTGATGTTTGCGGTGTTAAGTATGCATCCTGATTTACCTGTTGGGCAATGGTTGTTACTGACCTTAACACTAGGCGTAGGTGGTAGTTTACTGGCTATAGGTTCAGCGCCTGGCGTAGCTTTGTTAGGCCAAATTAAAGAAGGTTATACCTTTACTTATCACATGCGTTGGATGCCTGTTATCTTGCTAGGCTATTTTGCCAGTATCCTTATGCATTTTTGGATAAACTCTCGATATTTTTAAGTCGTTAATTACATGCTCTGTTCTGTTAATTAATTGTAACCATTAGGTCAGTTTTAATGTCATCAAATACACACAATCAAACTAAAAAACAACTCGCTGGCCTGGCTATGGGTGCCATCGGGGTAGTCTTTGGTGATATTGGTACCAGTCCTTTATATGCACTCAAGGAAGTTTTTTTAAGCGGATTAACCATCGATAAGCTCCATGTCTTTGGCGCTTTGTCTTTAGTATTTTGGACACTCACCTTAGTAGTCACCATTAAGTACGCTATTTTTATTATGCGAGCTGATAATAAAGGTGAGGGTGGCATTATGGCCTTAACTGCACTCGCCTTAGAAGGCGCTAAAAATGAAAAAGGCAGCGCTAGAAAAATTAGTTTTATTGTTACCCTAGGCTTATTGGGTACGGTGCTATTTTATGGTGATAGTATTATTACCCCAGCTATTTCGGTATTAAGTGCCATCGAAGGTTTGCAAATTGTTGCCCCTCAATTAGTTGAATATATCGAACCTATTACCATTGCGGTGTTGGGCTTGTTATTTATCATACAATCTAAAGGCTCAGGCAAGATGGGTAAGTTGTTTGCCCCCATTATGTGTATTTGGTTTGCCTTGCTGGCGCTGATGGGTGTTATGAATATCATTGAATTGCCTGAAGTGTTGATGGCGGTTAATCCTTATTATGGCGTTTCTTTATTGCTGGAATATGGCTGGCATAGTTTTTTTATTATGGGCGCAGTGGTATTAGCTATCACCGGTGCTGAGGCTTTGTATGCAGATATGGGCCATTTTGGTTTAAAACCTATCCGTTATGCTTGGTTTGGTTTTGTGTTTCCAGCCTTGTTGCTTAATTATTTCGGACAAGGTGCCTTGTTAATCTTGCATCCCGAGGCGATAGAAAATCCTTTTTATTTATTAGCACCGACTTGGGCGCTGTACCCTTTGCTTATATTAGCAGCATTGGCGACTGTAATTGCTTCGCAGGCGGTTATTTCTGGCGCCTTTTCTATGACTAAGCAGGCGGTACAATTAGGTTATTGTCCGCGTATGGAAATTTTACATACTTCTGGGCAAGAGCAAGGGCAAGTTTATGTGCCTGCGGTTAATTGGTTGTTAATGGTCGCTGTTTTTATATTGGTACTTAGCTTTAAATCTTCAACGGCTTTGGCTTCAGCTTATGGCTTAGCTGTTACTGGAACCATGTTAGCCACAACCATATTGTCTTTTATTGTCATTAAAGCCTTATGGCAATGGAATAAATATACCAGTGCGGCCTTCTTGACGGCTTTTTTAACCGTTGACACGGTCTTTATTTCATCTAATAGCTTAAAGATTCCAACGGGTGGTTGGTTGCCCTTGGTTGTCGGTGCGGTATTGTTTTTAATACTAACAACTTGGATCAAAGGTCGGGCATTACTGACACAATACATGGATGAAAGAAAAACCTTATTTGAAGATTTAAATGAGAAAGTTAGCGGCACTCTCGTTACAGTTGAAGGGACGGCGATTTATTTAACGCGAAGTTTGCACGGTGTGCCTCAAGTACTATTGCATAATTTAGAGCATAATCATGTCTTACATGAACGTATTATTGTATTGACTATAGTGACGACTAATGAGCCCTATGTTAAGGAAGAAAACCAAGTAAAGATTAGAGCGTTTGGAGATGATAAAAAATTTATCCGAGTCAAACTGTATTATGGATTTAAACAAACGGCTGATGTACGACGTGCTTTGGGTTTATGTGCTAAGGAAGGCTTGGATATTAATCCTAAAAATACCTCTTTTTTCATTGGTAGTGAACAACTGTCTTTTAGAAATAAAAGCCCTATGCCAAAGTGGCGCAGGACTTTATTCCGCTTTCTCTTTCATAATTCAGCCAGCGCCATTGAGTTCTTTAAAATACCCGTAGATCGCGTTATAGAATTGGGTATTCGTATAGAACTGTAGGTGGCTAGCAACTTAAGACGACACAAGACAGTATTTTAAGCTTTTATCGTTCTTACAAGCGTGATGGGGTTTATAACCCGTTACTCACGTTTCGAAGGTATGGAAATCTAAATGTTTCGATCGGGGTTGCAAACCCCGACCGGCATTGTTTTATTGTTCGCACCCTTTGCGTTCATTGTTATATGCAATCTCAATGTACGTCATTCCGGCATGGACTGCCGGAATCTAAGCTACAGGGATGTATAAAGATTACCCTCCCTGGCGCTGGATACCGGCTTCCCGGCCGGTATGACGAGTTACTTTTGTATAGCCATGAGTTAATAGACAAAAGCGTGATGGGGTTTATAACCCTTTACTCACGTTTCGAAGGTATGGAAATCTAAATGTTTCGATCGGGGTTGCAAACCCCGACCGGCATTGTTTTATTGTTCGCACCCTCTGCGTACATTGTTATATGCAATCTCAATGTACGTCATTCCGGTATGGACTGCCGGAATCTCGACTACAGGGATGTATAAGGATTACCCTCCCTGGCGCTGGATACCGGCTTCCCGGCCGGTATGACGAGTTACTTTTATAGCCATGAGTTAATAGACAAAAGCGTGATGGGGTTTATAACCCTGTTACTCACGTTTCGAAGGTATGGAAATCTAAATGTTTCGATCGGGGTTGCAAACCCCGACCGGCATTGTTTTATTGTT
>CAIVGC010000007.1 GCA_903905335.1 uncultured Methylococcaceae bacterium | reverse complement strand
GTACGCTTTAATTCGGTACCAAAGCGACCCTCGCCATCGTTTAAATGACTGATCTCAGAGACTTGATAAAATATTCTGTCAGCAATCGTTAAAGTAGCCTCAGTTGCAGGTACAAAACAGCCGATTTGTGCTAGCAATTGAATCTGGCTAATGGTTTTACAAAAGGCGGTTTTGCCACCACTATTAGGACCAGTGATTAGCACTAATTTGTCGTCCTCTAAACTAAAATCATTAGCTACATAATCAGCATGACCTTTGCCTAAGATAGGGTTTTTGGCTGCGCTTAAATGAATACGATGATGTTCGCCCGCTATCAGTGTAGGTAATACCGTGGGATTAGTCATCGCCTCAGAAAACTTAATAAAAGACAGTAATTCATCGAGTTGACCTAGGGCATCTAAAGTTTCAGCGACTTCAGATGATTTTTTAAAGTCATTTCTTAAAGGAATAATACAGCTGTCTCGGTCAAAACTGCCGACTATTGGATAATAGATCAATAACAAGGGAATGACGAAAATAGTCGCTGTTGGTATGGCTTCAACGGAAATGTTAAACATATCCGTAGGAAAGAAATGCGCTAATGCCCAAACCATACCAAAAAATAAACTGATCAGCAGTGGCTTAAATAAGCTGGGTTTAAAAATGATGGCAGGTGAAAAAGAACTCGCTCTTTCTTGCTTAGATTGTATGCCAGCTTCGGAAATATAAGCGGGGCCTTCCATTAACGAATAAGCTCGAGAGTTTTCGTAAGCTTTTATTTTAGCGAAGAGCGCACTTAAATAAGGGCTTTGTGGCGAGGCTATACGGTAAGTATCTTCAACTAATTCTAATAACAGCTTTATGCCACGCTTATATTGTAAATAACCGTAGCCTTCAATTTCATGAGCTTCTCTAGCTGTGCCAAAGGTACCTAAAAATTCACCAAATAATAAAGTGTAGAAATTGTTTTCATGGCTAGCGGCATTAATAACCAAGGCTTCTACAGCTACTTTAAGCTCTGAATTGGCTTGTAATTCTTTGACAGCTTCTTGCTTAGCTTGAAGAAGATCAATATCATCTGAAGGTTGTGTTAAAGACCGAAATAAAGTGGCTTGACCTACCAAGGTTTCGGCATGATTGACGGCATCAAACAGCTTATCGACTTCCATGGTATTAAAGGCGCTTTCGTCTAAGATTCCGACGCCCGTAGCCAAAGGCTGAGTAGATTTAACGACTGGCCAAAGTGCTTGCCAGCTTTGTAATAACGTTTCTTTCATAGTTTAGCCTCAGTGAGTGACCTTAAGTATCTACAGCTGTTTCATACGCCGTCATTCCGGCCTTCAATATGCCTCATTGTCGGGCACGAAAAGCATGTGCCCGACCTACATCCTAAAAGTATATCTATCGTCATTCTGGCATGGACTGCCGGAACCTAGGTTACATGGACGTATGCATGCCGGTCGGGGGTTTGCAACCCCGACCGAAACGTTTGGATGTTTCATAGCTTTCGAAACCTGAGTAAGGGGTTATAAACCCCGTCACGCTTCAAGTATCATAAACCGTCATTCCGGCCTTCAATATGCCTCATTGTCGGGCACGAAAAGCATGTGCCCGACCTACATCCTAAAAGTATATCTATCGTCATTCCGGCATGGATTGCCGGAATCTAGGTTACATGGACGTATTTGGTGATTTTTATAGATGCCTAGCTTAGGGAACGGCTACCACAAAATAAATAGTTCGTTAATCGTGTAGTTGAAGTAACTGAATCAGGGCGTCAACGTGCGCTTGGCTATCGTTTAAACAAGGGATATAACGATATTCACTACCGCCTGCTTCCATAAAGATAGACTTGTTTTCCATGGCAATTTCTTCCAAAGTCTCTAAGCAATCCACGGCAAAACCAGGGCAAACGATATCAATGGCTTTAATGCCTTGTGTGGGTAGGGCTTGCAAGGTATCAACACAATAAGGTTTTAACCATTGAGCTTTACCAAAACGAGACTGAAAAACAATCATCCATTGTTTTTCAGTAAGTCCCAGCTTTTCGGCAATTAAGGCTGCTGTTTTATGGCATTGGTGAAAGTAAGGATCACCCCACACGGTGAGTTGTTCAGGTAAACCATGAAACGACATCACTAATAGTTCGTTTTTAGCTTGCTCACGCCAAGCCTGTTCAATAGATTCGGCAACGGCAGCAATATAATGACTGTCTTGATGATAATCACTAATAAATTGAAAGCTAGGCAAATGTCGCCATTGCTTCAGTTCTTTGATTAAATCATCATAAATAGACGCGGTAGTCGTTGATGAATACTGCGGATATAAAGGCAGTACCATGACATCCGTGATACCGTCTTTTTTAAAAGCTTTTAATTGCGTGGCAATAGAAGGCTCGCCATAACGCATAGCATAATTGACAGTGATGCCTTTAGGCTTTAGTTGCTCGGCGACTTTCTCGGATAATTGTCGAGTCAGATAAGTTAACGGTGAGCCTTTTTCATGCCAGACTTTGCGATAAGCTTTTGCCGAGCGACTGGGCCGAAAAGGCAGTACAAAAAAATTCAGAATCAGCCACCACAGCGGGCGTGGTAAGTTAACTACACGCGGATCACCTAAAAAATCTTTAAGAAAGCGACGTACCGCTTTAGTCGTCGGTGCGGTAGGTGAGCCTAGGTTGGCAAGTATGATTCCGATTTTTTTATGGCTCATGAGGGTTATTATCTATTAATAAGCGTTAAGAATTCTGAGCGTGTGCTGATCTCTTTACGGAAAGCGCCCGTCATTACCGAAGTAGTCATTACTGAATTTTGCTTTTCAACACCGCGCATCATCATACATAAATGCTTGGCTTCAATCACCACTGCTACTCCACGAGCGCCAATGGACAGTTCAATGGCATCAGCGATTTGTTTGGTTAGCTTTTCTTGGATTTGTAAGCGCCTGGCATACATATCAATAATCCTAGCGACTTTAGATAAGCCTAGTACTTTGCCTTGAGGCAAATAGCCCACATGGCATTTACCGATAAACGGTAATAAATGATGTTCGCACAAAGAGTACAACTCTATGTCTTTAACGATAACCATGTCTTCAGTATCGGCGCTAAAAATCGCACCATTAAGGACTTCTTCTAAGGTTCTATCGTAGCCATTATTAAGAAACTTGAAGGCCTTAGCCGCTCTTTTGGGCGTATCAATCAGGCCTTCACGGGTTAAGTCTTCACCGACGGCTGAAATAATGCTAGCGAAATGTTCTTCCATGTTATGAGGTCTCAATTATCAAAAAATGGCTAAAAGTATAGCATTACCTAGTAGGTTACTGCTAGATTTAGCACTGATTTAGACTATGTCTACATGGATTGCAATATTCAAACTTTTGGCTATTAATAATGATGTAAATCCTGAGGCCGAAGTTATAAACATCGTAGGGGCCTATTGCATACGCCCCTACGGCCATCACCACAATGTTTTCGTTCCTGCATGTGACGATAAATAGTCATTCCGGCAGGGAGGGCGTAGCCAGGGTTGGCAGGAATGATGCGTTTACTTTTCAATAAGCCCTGAGCGTATCTTTGCGTTAATTACATAATAACTGATGTTTACGCAGCCATTCTGCGGTTTATAAAAAAACAAATAATGAGGTCGCTATCGCGCCGCTCTGTTAATCGGGTTATC
The DNA here is from genome assembly GCA_903905335.1 of uncultured Methylococcaceae bacterium. Lineage (GTDB taxonomy): Bacteria > Pseudomonadota > Gammaproteobacteria > Methylococcales > Methylomonadaceae > Methylobacter_C. The sequence goes on along the minus strand of CAIVGC010000007.1, from coordinate 131 downwards.
GCACCCGAAGGCGAGATACTTTTTTTTGCGCAGCCTTTTGAAAGTATCTAAAGAAAAGGCGGCTCGATTGCCGCTGCTTCCTGCACTCCTACCGACGCGCGGCAAACGAGAATAAAAAGACGGTACTGCGT
>CAIVGC010000006.1 GCA_903905335.1 uncultured Methylococcaceae bacterium | reverse complement strand
CTATTAATGCTCTGTTGATAGAAAAAATCTATCCGATTAAACGAGAGTTATATCTAAGTTTAGTGGTTGATAGAGCTAGCGAACGTATTATTTTCATCGCTTCAGCAGCGGGTGGTATGGATATAGAAACTGTCGCCCATGAAACGCCTGAACAAATCTTCTCCGTAGCCGTTCATCCTGCGGCCGGCTTGCAAGGTTATCAATGTCGAAAAGTTGCCTATGCCTTAGGTTTAAAAGGTACACAAATCAAAGCGCTTACTAAGATAATGCAGGGGCTTTATGATTTGTTTTTAGCTAAAGATGCCAGTCAAATCGAAATTAACCCCTTAATAGAAACGCACAGCGGCGAGTTAATGGCCTTGGATGCTAAGATTAATTTTGATGATAATGCCGTGGCCTTACATGCGGATATTTTAGTGATGAAAGATCCGTCTCAAGAAGATGACAAGGAAAACTTGGCTCAGCAATTCGGTTTAAATTACATCACTTTAGATGGAAATATTGGCTGTATGGTTAATGGTGCAGGTTTAGCGATGGCGACTATGGACTTAGTTAAATTAAAAGGCGGTTTGCCTGCTAACTTCTTAGATGTCGGAGGCGGCACTAATATTGAAAAAGTCTGTGAAGCCTTCAAATTGATTTTGTCAGATACCAATGTTAAAGCGGTATTAGTCAATATTTTTGGTGGTATCGTGCAATGCGATGTGATTGCAGCGGGTATCTTGGCGGCCATAGAACAAATTCACGTTGCCGTTCCGGTAGTCGTGCGTTTAGAAGGTACTAATGCCGAAGAGGGCCGCGCTTTATTAAGCAATACGGGTCTTAATATTTACGCAGCAGAAGATTTAGCCCATGCCGCAGAACAAGTTGTGGCATTGGCGGAGGCCGTATGAGCATTTTAATTAACAAAGATACCAAGGTTATTTGCCAAGGTTTTACCGGCAAACAAGGCAGTTTCCATTCCCAACAGGCTTTAGATTACGGCACTCAATTAGTGGGTGGAGTAACCCCTGATCGAGGTGGTGAAGAACATTTAGGTTTGCCTGTGTTTAATACCGTACAAGCAGCGGTTAATAGGACTGGTGCTACTGCCACGGTAATTTATGTTCCGCCTATTTATGCAGCAGATGCCATATTGGAAGCAGTTGATGCCGGCATAGAATTAATCGTGTGCATTACAGAAGGCATACCTATATTACAAATGCTGCGTGTAAAAGCAGCCATGGCAGGTACAGGATCATTATTAGTAGGTCCAAATTGTCCCGGTGTGATTACCCCTGGCGCCTGTAAAATAGGTATTATGCCGGGTAAAATCCATCTACCCGGTGTCATCGGCATTGTGTCTCGCTCAGGGACTTTAACCTATGAATCGGTACATCAAACCACTGCGCAAGGATTAGGACAAAGTACCTGTGTTGGTATCGGTGGCGATCCTATACATGGTATGAATTTCGTGGATGTCTTGGCGCGTTTTCAGGCTGATGAGCAAACTCAAGGTATAGTGATGGTCGGTGAAATAGGCGGTACTGAAGAAGAAGCCGCCGCAGACTATATTAAAGCTTATGTCACCAAACCCATAGTTGCTTACATTGCTGGACAAACAGCGCCTGCTGGCAAACGCATGGGTCATGCTGGAGCCATAGTCACAGGTGGTAAAGGCACGGCAACAGGAAAAATAGCCGCCTTAAAGGCAGCGGGTATTGAAGTAGTTAATTCTCCGACTGACATCGGTGTGGCTATGAAGCGTTGTTTGTAATACGGGCTTAGGTAGGTCGGGCAACAGTTTTATCGTTACCCGACGTTTCGGTAGCTAATGATGGAATAGCGGTACCTTACTATATTCAATCATTTAGATGTCGGGTACGAAAAGCATGTGCCCGACCTTAATGTATAAGCATAAAACACTACTACTCTTTTCTCGTATACTCACTTAATAGTATCGAGGTTGTTGTTTCCCCATCCAATTGCAATTAAATGTCATCTAGCAAACAACGTATAGCATCACTACCTTATTTTCCTGATAGTTCTTTATTGTTTTCTGCCATTGCCCAGCGGCCGTGGTCGGTTTTTTTGGATAGTGGTTATCCTTACAGTACACAGGGTCGCTACGATATCATTGCTGCCGATCCTATTTGCACACTGGTAACGCATGGTGATAAAACAATTATTACTCGTGATGATTTGACTTATATCTCTGTGCAAGATCCCTTTTCTTTAGTAAAAGAACAGTTGTTGCCAGAGCTAACAGGGTTTGCTGAGCTGCCTTTTACAGGTGGTGCTATAGGTTATTTTTCTTATGATTTGGCGCGTCGCTTAGAAAATTTATCTGTGATTGCCGAAGATGCAGAACTGATTGCCGAAATGGCCGTAGGCATTTATCAGTGGGCGTTGATTGTCGATCATCAAGAACAGCAGAGTTTTCTGGTTGGACATGATTGTCAGGAAGGTTTATGGCAAGATTTAATTATACAATTTAGCCAGTTATCTGAATTGAAAGCACCCGCAGCATTTACTGTACTCAGTAATATCAGTTCTAATATGACTCAGGCAGCTTACACGCAGGCCTTTGATCGTATTAAGTATTATCTGAAAGAAGGTGATTGTTATCAGGTTAATTTAACCCAGCGCTTTGTAGCGAATTGCAAAGGCGAGCCGTGGGCAGCGTATCAAAAACTACGTGAGCAGAATGCAGCCCCTTTTAGTTGTTACCTTAACTTACCCGAAGTACAAATATTAAGCTCATCACCGGAACGGTTCTTAAAACTCACTCAAGGGCAAGTCGAAACTAAGCCCATCAAAGGCACGCGTCCTAGAAAACAAGATGAGCTAGAAGATCAACAGCAAATAGCCTCTTTAGAAGCTAGCGCTAAAGATCGAGCCGAAAACTTAATGATTGTTGATTTGCTGCGTAATGATATTAGTAAAACCTGTATCAAAGGCTCGGTTAAAGTGCCTGTTATTTTCGAGGTAGAAAGTTATGCCACAGTACATCATTTAGTCAGTACCATCACAGGCACACTAACAGAAGATCAGCATGCCTGTGATTTATTAAAAAGCTGTTTTCCAGGTGGCTCCATTACCGGTGCGCCTAAAATTCGCTCTATGGAAATTATTGAAGAATTAGAGCCGCATCGTCGTGGTGTTTATTGTGGTGCGATTGGTTATATCGGTTTTAATGGCAATATGGATACTAATATTGCTATAAGAACGCTAGTTCATGCTAATAACACCATCCGTTGCTGGGCGGGTGGTGGTATTGTTCATGATTCAGTGGCAGAAGATGAATATCAAGAGAGTTTTGATAAAGCAGCCGCTATGCTTGCTTTATTAAGGCAGTTGACGGTTTTGTGATTGTTATTAAACTGGGTGGCAGCTTAACGCATTCTAAAGCCCTGATTAATTGCTTTAATAAAATACAACAACGTTACCAGGGCAGGTCAGTCATCATTGTTCCAGGTGGTGGCGCATTTGCAGATCAAGTACGATTCGCACAAAAGCAATGGCAGTTTGATGACATTACCGCACATCACATGGCTATTTTAGCCATGCAACAAATGGCTTTAATGTTTAAAGGCCTAGTGCCGCATTGGTCTATCGTCAGTAGTCTGTCGGAATTACAGTCAGCCATAAATCTAAATAAATATCTCATCTGGTCGCCTGATAGTGCAGAGTTAGATCAAGCGGCTATTCCTGCATCATGGGATATTACCTCAGACAGTTTGGCGGCTTGGTTGGCTAAACAACTGTCCGCTACAGAACTTATCTTGGTTAAATCAGCAGTCATTGATCCGCAAGCCAGTTTAGAACAACTGGCCGCACAGCACATTATTGATCAAGGTTTTTGTCAGGAGGTGCAGGCGACGTTGTTTAGGATACAGGTTGTTAATCAGCGAGACTTTTAATAGGGGATATCGTAATCGCAAAAATACCGCTTATAATGCCGAAATACTAAAAACATAGTGATGAGTGCATTAAGCCAACAACTCTGGCACGAAATAGCGTATCAACGAAAACAGTGGATTTAATTTCACGACAATAGACTTGATTCTTTGGTTTGAGCCACGAAAAGCAATGGGCGATGTTACGCTGTCGTTACTGGATGGCAAGCATCGTGTTGCTGAGAGTGTATTTGGCTGGAGTCGATCCACAGTTGTAGTAGGCATCAATGAATTTCAAAGCGGAATAGCGTGTATAAATGATCTACCCGCCCCAGCCCTAATGGGAAGTTAAGGATCCTGCGCTTCTGGCAGACTACAAGCGATCATGAAACCACATGGCGAGTCAAAAGGAATAAGCGCCATATACTGATTGATATTGTTATGTTGTCTATTTGCGCTGTTATTAGTGGAGCAGACGGCTGGGAAGCCATTGAACAATTTGGTAACGACAAAGAAGAGTGGTTGCGCAAATGGATAGCCTTGGAGAATGTAATACCTTCACATGATTATTTTGCGCGCGTAATTTCTAGAATAAAACCTAGCGAAATGACGGACTGTTTTGTCGCTTGGGTAAACGGTGTTGCTGAACTTACCGAGGGTGAAGTTGTTGCTATTGATGGAGGAATGGCGCGGCGCCATTCACATGGTAAGTGCTTGGGAAAATCAACTGGGTATGTCTTTAGGGCAGGTAAAAATAGAAGAAAAATCAAACGAAATTACTGCGATACCCGTGTTACTTGATATGCTCGAAATCAAAGGTTGTATCATTACCATTGATGTAATGGTATGCCAAACTGATATTGCCGAAAAGATTATTGAAAAACAAGCGGATTATGTTTTAGCTGTCAATATGTCATCGCTAAATGTGGAACCCTTGAATCATGTGGCTTTGAAGAAATACCAGAAGCCGTGTTAAACAAGGATTTTTACCGAAAGCGAAAAACTTTCAACAATTAACTATGACATAGCCTTATTTAAAGAGCTGTTCGGAAAAAAATATGAAAAAACTAACGCTGCTAATGGTATTACTGGTCTCAACGCATGTCTTAGCTCAACGGACAAAGGTTGGTAGTGGTGATTAGGCTAAAAAATACAAGGGTTTATGTTGATATGGGATCTATTTTAAAAGGCGGAACTAAAGTGCAGATGTCGAGTTTATATGATCACAATTCGGTTTTAACAATAGGTAATAAAAGTTTTTTGTCAGCCAAAAAGGGTGGTGAATATGATTGTGAAAAAGCCACCGCAATGGAAATTGATCATTCTTTGTATTCAGATAATATGGGTGCGAGTAAACTTATTTTTTCACAAGACAACATAAAAACAGAACCCACATCAATAGCACCAAAAACCATAAAAGAAGCATTATTTAACATAGCGTGTGGTAAACAATGAAAAAATTAACACTGACACTATTATTGTTTTCACTGATCTCAACTAATGCGTTTGCTGAATGGACTAAAGTCGGTACTAATGAGGATGGGGATTATTATATGGATTTGCAAACGATACAAAATGAAGGCAATAAAGTATTAGCCTTTATTTTGGGATATAAAGTAAAAGTGTGGGTGTTAAATGATTACAAGTTTGGTCATATCTATATTAATGGTATGAATTATTTTTCAGATGAAATCCATTACGAATACGATTGTGAAGAAAAAACTTATCAAGTATTTAACACTAAAAGTTTTGCAGGGCACATGGGTTCAGGTAGTCTTATAGGTAGCGTTATTGCAAGTGTTAGTATTTATAATTCTGGAACTGAAGAAATTGTGCCAGGAAGTATCAATGAAATTAGATTTAAAAAAGTGTGTGAGAAAAAAAGAGAAAAATAGCGCTCAATTTACGATGTCCTCTCCATTTTGCATCATCTGTCGCTTTGTAAATGGAAGGATGTATTGAATAGTAAAGTATTCATCATGAAACTTATAGTAATGCTGCTGCTGATTGCCATCCATGGCAACTAGATTCCAACAATCCGTGCCGGTATGGCGTTGTTCCTGAAGCAGTTTTATAATCAGGATAAGTCAATCAATCTTGATCATGACTATGTTTTCGGGTCAGTAAGCCCATTGTAATCGATACAAATAGCCCAAACACAATCACAATAGCATTGATGGAAAATCCGGCATTAATCATTAGCGCATAGCCGCCAAGCATAAATAAAATGCTAAGATTTTCGTTGAAGTTTTGAACTGCGATGGAGTGTCCAGAGCCCATGAGTTGATGGCCCCGATGCTGTAGCAAAGCATTCATGGGTATTAGAAAACTACCTGCTAAGCCCCCAATCACTACCAACATCAACACTGCCATTCGCCAATCAGTTACTAATGCCATGCCTAAGACTACGATGCCCATAGCTATTCCTAAGGGTAATACTTTCACAGCATGTTCTAAAGGCACTGCTTTAGCGGCTATTACAGAACCGATAGCAAGGCCTACCGCAACCAGTGCTGTCAATTGTGTTGCTTGCTCCAAATCGAAGTTTAACGCTACCGCAGACCAAGCAAGGATAATAAACCTCAGGCTCGTTCCGGCTCCCCAAAATAGTGAGGTTACGGCGAGAGATACTTGACCTAAGGGATCTTTCCATAATAGCAGGAAACTATGCCAGAAATCAGTCAACAAAAAGCCTAGTGTTCGCTTTGTCAAACTGTGTTCGATGGGTAGTTTGGGAATAAAATAATTGAGTAGCGCTGCTACCAAGTAAAACCCAAGAGTGACAAAAATTCCAAATTCGGGGGCGGTATCAATGCCTCCATTAAATTCAAGTCTACCTAGTTGTTGAATGATTTGCTCATCAACACGATGCCCCATTAATAAGCCTCCTACTATGGCACCTAGAATGATGGCTGCGACCGTTAGGCCTTCCATCCAGCCATTTGCCCACACTAAACGGCTGGATGGAAGACATTCAGTTAGAATGCCATATTTGGCGGGTGAATATAAAGCCGCTCCAATACCAACAAAACCATAGGCGAAAAGGGGATGTACGCCTAATAGCATGGCAGCACAACCAACTATTTTGATACTGTTACTAATGAACATAACTTGTCCCTTGGGGAGTGCGTCTGAGAATGCACCGACAAAAGGGGCGAGCATGATAAAGGCGAACACGAAAAATTGTTGTAATACCGGAATTTGCCAAGAAGGGGCTGCCAAGTTTTTGAGTTGCGCAATGGCCGCAAACAGAAGAACGTTGTCTGCTAGTGATGAAAAAAACTGTGCAGAAAGAATGATGTAAAAACCGCGATTCATTGAGTGTGTGCCTTGTGCGATTCCGTATAAATTAGAACCATTGCACTATTGAGTGGTAAGGTGCAAATTTGATGGCAACTTCGATTTGCAATAAAAAAATCGTAACATCAGTTCCAATAAATAAATTACCTCTGGAACTGATGGGATTGTTATAGAACTGCTAAAACTTTACAAAGGCT
>CAIVGC010000005.1 GCA_903905335.1 uncultured Methylococcaceae bacterium | reverse complement strand
TGGGTAGTTGGACACGTTATCGCGATAAGTTTTTAACGGAAGCGCATATTAATAATGGTGTGGAGTTCTGGCGTAATAATGCTGAGGCTATTCAAAAAGCCAGTACGATTTACGGTGTTGATCCAGAATATATTGTAGGTATTATTGGTGTTGAAACTTATTTTGGTAAGAACTTTGGTAAAACGAATATCTTAGATGCCTTGACGACCTTATCGTTTGATACAGTTAGGCGCTCTAACTATTTTATGTCCGAGCTGGAAAGTTTTTTACTAATGGCGCGTGATGAAGGTTTTGATCCTAGACAACCCCAAGGTTCTTGGGCGGGTGCAATGGGCTACGGCCAATTTATGCCGAGTAACTTTCGTACTTTAGCCGTTGATTTTAATAATGATGGTCGTCGTGATTTGTGGCAGGCAAAAGATGCTGTAGGTAGTGTTGCTAATTACTTTGCCCATAGTGGTTGGCAACTACATAATCCCGTCACTAAACGTTCAATCCCAGAAACTGATGCCGGTATTATTGAACTAAGTACTTATGAAGGTAGTGAGTTTTGGCGTATCTATCCAAATTTCACGGTGATTAAGAAATATAATAATAGTAATAAATACGCAATGGCTGTGCATCAATTAGCTCAAGGTATTAAGCAGCGTTATCTGCAAGTTAATGCGCTGAAAAATAATTAAATAGACTATTTAGAATGCGTTTGCGAAAGTCATCATTAAGTTAGCGCTATCAGCAGCACTATGTCTATGTGATAATAAAGTCATTAGTTAGATAGTTAATATATTTTGAATCAACAGGGCAATAATAATGGATGAGAACAAAAAGAAGGCATTAGGCGCAGCGCTGATGCAGATTGAGAAGCAGTTTGGTAAAGGCTCAGTCATGCGCATGGGTGATGTAACCGCTTCTCGTGATATTGATGTTGTGTCTACCGGATCTCTGGGATTAGATATTGCTCTAGGTTGCGGTGGTTTGCCGCGTGGCCGCGTTATTGAAATCTATGGGCCTGAATCTTCAGGTAAAACCACTTTAACTTTACAAGTGATTGCTGAGATGCAAAAGCTGGGTGGTACAGCCGCTTTTGTTGATGCAGAGCATGCTTTAGATCCAGGTTATGCTGAAAAGATTGGTGTTAATGTAGATGAGTTACTAGTATCGCAACCTGATACTGGTGAACAAGCCTTAGAAATAACCGATATGCTAGTGCGCTCAGGTGCAGTTGATGTTGTGGTTATAGACTCTGTGGCAGCATTAACGCCTAAAGCTGAAATTGAAGGTGATATGGGCGATTCTCATATGGGCTTGCAAGCGCGCTTGATGTCTCAGGCTTTAAGAAAATTAACTGGTAATATTAAACGCTCTAATACCCTAGTTATTTTCATTAACCAAATTCGCATGAAAATTGGTGTTATGTTCGGTAGTCCTGAAACCACTACTGGGGGTAATGCACTTAAGTTTTATGCCTCGGTGCGCTTGGATATACGTCGCATTGGTGCGGTAAAAAAAGGTGATGAGATTATCGGTAATGAAACCAGAGTAAAGGTCGTTAAAAACAAAGTAGCGCCGCCTTTTAGACAGGCTGAGTTTGAAATTTTATACGGTGAGGGTATTTCTTTTTTAGGTGAAGTAGTTGATCTGGGTGTGACCTATGGTTTTATTCAAAAAGCCGGTTCTTGGTATAGTTACGGGGATGATAAAATCGGCCAAGGCAAAGAAAATGTAAAGCTGTTCTTAAAAGAAAATCCTGAAAAAGCTAAAGAAATTGAAGCTAAAATAAGAGCAGAAGCGTTTAAGAAAGTCGCACCTATCACTGAAGTTCCTGAGGATGATATTTAAGCTCAGAAATTCCCAACATGAATGAAGCTCAAACCTTACAAAGTAGTGAGTTAAAGTCTATCAATGACTATTGTTTGGGCTTGTTAGTGCGTAGAGAACACAGCCAAAAAGAATTGCTCAATAAAGCATTACTAAAGGGTTGGGGCACTGATAATATAGTCATTGTTGTTGATGAGTTAGCTGTACAGGGTTGGCAAAGTGATTTACGTTACGCGGAAAGTTATACTAGGCACCGTATTAATAAAGGCTATGGCCCACTTTGGATCAGTTACGAACTGCGTAAAAATGGTATAGATAACTTTAATCTTGATGACACAGTTCGGCAAACAGTAGGTAGTTGGATGGATCTATTGGAGCAGGTTTATAGTAAAAAATATAAACAAGCTTCAGTATTAGATCGTAATGAATGGGCAAAACGTAATCGTTTTTTAATGCAGCGCGGTTTTTCCAGCACGATGATAAGTACTTTATTTGATCATTTAAATATTAAATTCTAGGGTGCACTTAAAGCATCTTTTTAAAATCACAGATACCATGAAAAAAATGACTAGCGCCCAGTTGCGCACCGCCTTTTTAGAGTTCTTTCATCAGCGCGGACATTCAATTGAGCCTTCTAGCTCATTGGTGCCGGGTAATGATCCGACCTTATTGTTTACTAATGCCGGCATGGTACAGTTCAAAGATGTCTTTTTAGGTCGAGAACAACGCGATTTCAATAAGGCAGTGACTTCGCAGCGTTGTGTTAGAGCTGGCGGCAAGCATAATGATTTAGAAAATGTGGGTTATACCGCAAGACACCATACCTTTTTTGAAATGTTGGGTAATTTCAGCTTTGGCGATTACTTTAAAAAAGACGCCATTCATTATGCGTGGGATTTTTTAACTAAAGAACTAGGCATACCCGCTGAGAAATTATGGGTCACAGTTTTTGATGAAGATACCGAAGCCGAAGCTATCTGGATTAATGAAGTAGGCGTATCTCCCAATCGATTATCAAGAATAGGCGCAAAGGATAATTTTTGGTCTATGGGTGATGTAGGTCCCTGTGGCCCTTGTACTGAAATATTCTATGATCATGGCGAGGATATACCTGGTGGCCCTCCGGGTACCCCGGAAGAAGATGGAGATAGATATATCGAAGTCTGGAATTTGGTGTTTATGCAATATGACCGTGCTGCCGATGGTACTTTAACACCACTGCCAAAGCCGTCTGTTGATACTGGTATGGGCTTAGAAAGGATTTCTGCGGTATTGCAGGATGTACATAACAATTATGAGATTGATTTATTTCAGCCCATATTAAAAGCGGCAGCAGAATTGGTGGGCACACCTGATTTAACGCTCAGTTCCTTACGGGTTATTGCTGATCACATACGTTCTTGCTCCTTTTTAATTGCTGATGGGGTGATGCCTTCTAATGAAGGTAGAGGTTATGTTTTACGCAGGATTATTCGCCGCGCTATTCGCCACGGTTATCGATTAGGCATCCATGAAGTTTTCTTTTATAAGTTGGTAGCACCGCTAGCCTTAGAAATGGGCGAGGCTTTCCCTGAACTTAAAGACGCACAAGCTCACGTTGAACGAATCTTAAAGAAAGAAGAAGAGCGTTTTGCAGAAACGCTAGGGCAGGGTATGAAAATACTCGAAGTCTGTGTTGCTAAAATGCAAGGCACAGTTATTCCTGGCGAAACAGTCTTCCAGCTTTATGATACTTACGGATTTCCGGTTGATTTAACCGCTGATTTTGCGCGTGAAAACCAACTGACAGTAGATCATGAAGGCTTTGAAGTCGCTATGAACGCTCAGCGTGAACGAGCGCGTTCTGCTAGCAGTTTTGGTGCAGATTATGATCAAGATATCAAACTAGATAGTCAAACTGAATTTACAGGCTACGAGCATTTAGATGATCAAGCGCATATTATCGCGCTTTATAAACAAGGGCAGCCAGTCGATAATTTGCAAACGGGCGATGAAGGCTTAGTGGTCTTAGATAAAACACCATTCTATGCTGAGTCTGGCGGTCAGATTGGTGATAGCGGACAAATTACCGCGACCAATGCAGTCTTTGAGGTAAAAGATACTCAAAAACAAGCAGGCACTTTGTTTTTACATAAAGGCACGGTGTTATCTGGCACGTTGAGCATAAGTCAAGCTTGTTTTACTCACGTTAATAAAGTGGATAGAATCGCTACCGAACTCAATCATTCAGCTACCCATTTATTACATGCCGCGTTAAGACAGGCTTTAGGTGAGCATGTCAGTCAAAAAGGTTCCTTGGTTAATACCGAACGGTTACGTTTTGACTTTGCCCATTTTGAGCCAGTGACTCCTGAAGAAATTGAAACGCTTGAGCGTCTGGTTAATGAACAAATCCGGATTAATAATTCGGTAAGCTCAGAAATCATGGCTAAAGAGGATGCCGTGCAAGCCGGAGCTATGGCCTTGTTTGGCGAAAAATACGGTGCTGAAGTTCGGGTATTAAAAATAGGTGAGTTCTCAACTGAACTGTGCGGTGGCACACATGTTGAAAGGGCAGGAGACATCGGTTGTTTTAAAATTATCAGTGAAACGGGAGTTGCCGCAGGTGTTAGGCGCATAGAAGCTGTGACCGGAGCAGGCTGCATTGATTGGATAGCTAATCGTGATAAAGCCTTGAATAAAATTGCTGGCTTATTAAAAAGTGCGCCTGAGAAAACTGCTGAAAAAGTAGAACAACTGCTAGAAAAAACCCGTACACTAGAAAAACAACTGGAACGCTTAAACTCAAAACTGGCCAGTTCTGCTGGTGACGAATTGGGTGCTCAGGCAGTCGATGTGGCTGGTATTAAAGTATTGGCGGTTAAGCTTAATGGCGTAGATGCTAAATCTCTACGTGAAATGGCTGAACAACTGAAAAACAAGCTGGGTAGCTGTGCTATCGTTCTGGCAGTCGTTGAGGGTGACAAAGTCAATTTGGTGGCGGGTGTTTCCAAAGATAAAATGGACCAGATTAAAGCTGGTGAGCTCGTTAATTTTGTAGCGACTCAAGTTGGCGGAAAAGGCGGTGGCAAACCTGATTTGGCTATGGCTGGAGGCAATGATCCAAGCAAATTAGACGCTGCATTAGCGGGTGTATCATCTTGGGTACAAGCGCAGTTGGCATAGTCACGTAGGTCGGGTGACTGCTTTATCGTCGCCCGACATTTAGCATTATCGGGCACGAAAAATTTTGTAGGGTGGATAAACGCTAGTGCATCCACCTGTTATCATAGAGTTATAAGATGTGCTGAGGTTTGAGCACATCATTGTTACTGTTTTTAACCTAGTAATGACAGCACAGCCATCAATAAAAACATCATTAGTAAGACAGGTGAGAAGAAAGGCACTAGAAAAAATATCCCCAGTAAGGCTAAAAATCCTGCCCCTATAAATAGAAATACACCTACACCTAAAAATAGTAGAACCATTAACACACCAGTTATCAGCATAATCACTAAAACAGTCGGCAGTGCTGCAAAACGTAACCACGGTGTTGCGATTGGTTCACCATTCCACATCACACTAAATTGCCCTACATCCGGATGAAACAAATAACTGCCTATAGCGATAAGTAAGCCTATGATCAGTATTTTGGTGATTAATTTGTGATTACCTTGAGTTTTCATGCCGTACATTCCTTCAGAGTTGATATTACTGAGTTCGTTTAGATATAAACGTACGCGATTGAAGCGATAAATAAAAGTCCTAGCCAAGTTGCTGCCAAGCTTACTGATTTGTTTCTAGCTAAAGCTATCGCATAGGCTCCTTTTAGTAAATTATTACTTCCGCTGGCTAAGATGATGGCGGAAACTAAATCGCTATTCGAAACAGTAAATTTACCGCTTAGTAAAGATAGAATGAAAGGATCAATGTCGGTAAAGCCGACAATAATGGCTAACGACTTAAGACCATGACTACCAAAATTGCTAGTTACATATTGCGTTAAAAAGGCGAAGAGCATAAAAAATAAGGCAAAGAGTATCGCGGTAGATAATTCTAGCGGGTGTTTTACTTCGCTGATATTTTTGGCTTCAGGTGCGTTATTTTTAATGGTCAGTAAGGCAATAATGACCATGATAGATAAAGCAATTGCACCGCTAAAAGGTAGCAATAGTTCTGCCGCAACATGACGGTTGAATACAAAAATAATGGCTAACAAACGCAGATACATCATGGTGGTTGCCATAATCAGTGCTGATGAAACTTTACGTGCTGATAAAGCATCGAGGCCATGAGCACGACGAGCAATGACTACGGTGGCGGCTGTGCTGGAATATAATCCGCCTAAAAGTCCCGTAATTAACAAGCTGCGGCTTTTAAAAATATAAGTATTTATCAAATAACTGAGATAAGAAAAGCCCGATACGATAATCACCGCCAACCATACGCGATAATAAGTAACAGGTAGCATGGGCGCGATCTGTTGATCGGGTAACAATGGCAAAATAACACTAGAAATAATTAAGAACTTAGCTAAGGTCACGATTTCTTCATTGGCCAGTTGTTCAGAGATGCGATGAATCAGTGGTTTTTCGCCGAGTAATAAAATGAGTACTACAATAAAGAGTACTAAAAACCAATTAGGGAAGATGCTGGCAATGGGGCCTATTAAATAGATCAGTAGGGCAAATAAGGTACTAAACATAGAAAATAATCTTTCTGCGGATAAGCGCCAGTAAAAAACTAATAGTAATGCACCTAATAACACTAAACCTGTAGCAAACAAAAGTCGGCTGGGGTCCAGCGCGTATAAAATAAAGCCTAATAAACCAATAAGTACAAAGGTGCGAGTGCTGCCAAAATGTAATTTATAGTTATTGGCATAGTGGTACGTGCGAAATTCAAGACCCACCACAAAGGAAAAGGCAACAGTCATAATGAACTGCAATAGCAGGGGCGGAATACCGCTATAAAATTCTATTAACATAAGTGCTTTAGCTCTGAGTTTAAATGATGATAGGTCATCGATGCTATTGGGTGACGGTAACAATAACACCAAAGAAACTAACTGCCATAGTATTAGTATTGATTAGGTCTGTGTTAGGCCAATGACGGTTAGTCAGCTTAGTTATTTTGATTCATCTCATCACTAATATCGGATTTTAGAAAGTGACCGTTACAGAGAATTATTTAGAGCTCTGTTTTATGGCTAGCCTAAGAAAGGTCTTATATAGATGCTTTAAGGTTTTTCTGGATAAACTAGGCTGATCATCAGTATAAATCTGTTACAATTGCGCAATTTAGCATTTCTGGATGGCAATCCTTGCCGTAAGTGCAAAAGCAATAACGCCTTAACCACCTCATTATTTAGTTAAAACATCGTGGATTTAAAACATATCAGAAACTTCTCCATTATCGCGCATATCGATCATGGTAAATCAACACTTGCAGATCGATTTATTCAAATCTGCGGCGGCTTAAGTGCTAGAGAAATGTCAGCACAAGTTCTTGATACCATGGATATTGAGAAAGAACGCGGCATTACCATTAAAGCTCAAAGTGTCACCTTAGACTTTAAAGCAAAAGATGGTGAAACCTATCAGCTTAATTTTATTGATACACCAGGTCATGTTGATTTTTCTTATGAAGTATCTAGATCATTAGCCGCTTGCGAAGGTGCGCTATTAGTGGTTGATGCTGCGCAAGGTGTAGAAGCGCAAAGTGTTGCGAACTGTTATACCGCGATAGAGCAGGGACTTGAAGTTGTACCAGTGCTTAATAAAATCGATTTGCCGTCTGCTGAGCCTGAGCGCGTATTGGCTGAAATTGAAGAAGTTATTGGTATTTCAGCAGATGAAGCCTTAATGATTAGTGCTAAAACCGGGGTAGGCGTTCAGGATGTATTGGAACAATTAGTCATTAAAGTTCCGCCACCGCAAGGCGATATCGATGGCCCTTTGCAAGCCTTGATTATTGATTCGTGGTTTGATAGTTATTTAGGCGTGGTGTCGTTAGTCAGGATTATGCACGGCAGTATTCGCAAAAAACAAAAGATTACCATCATGTCCACCGGCAAATCATTCATTGCCGAAAAAGTCGGGGTTTTTACGCCTAAACGCTTAGAAAAAGATATTTTAAATACCGGCGAAGTCGGCTATGTCGTGGCCGGTATTAAAGATATTTTCGGTG
>CAIVGC010000004.1 GCA_903905335.1 uncultured Methylococcaceae bacterium | reverse complement strand
CACTTTTCGCAACCCAACATCACGCTGTTTGACAGCGGCAACCTCGAATACAAAAGTGGTATAGCTGTTATTAGCTGATGTTATGAAGCCTTTCAGCAGTTTATTTAAAAGAATAATGATTTCGCTATTGCGATGATGTGTGAATCGGGTATTCGCACCCGAAGGCGAGATACTTTCTTTTGCTCCGCCAAAAGAAAGTATCCAAAGAAAAGGCGGCTCGATTGCCGCTTCTTCCTGCGCTCCTCGATTTTGTCGGGGGTCGGTAGAGAGGGCGTCCTGCCCTCCTATCGACGCGCGGTATCCATGCCGCGCCCCTTCGGGCTAATCCCAACAAAACCTGTGGTGCTCGGCGCGGCAAACGAGAGTAAATCGACGTTACTGTGTAACATCAGTTATTAAATCTACCTTCACTGAAATCATATCCTTATGAAAGCTTTATTGGCTTCAGAGTGCTCAAAGTGAGTGCGTGCAATTAAAAATAGCTGAAAAGCTTATGTGGGAAACAATATATTTATATTGAATATCTTTCTCGCTATTGTTACCCTAGCTTACACTCTGTAAATCCACATCTTCATTATGAAATATAACGCTATTAGTTTAATAGATAAGCTTGATCAGCTACAGGGTGTTTTTGTTTACTCAACAAAATTAGCGGAAGCATTAAGTATTACACGGCGAACGTTACTCAACTGGCGACAAAAGCCTGAATCGATTTCTGCCAAATATCGACTAGATATTGATGTCTTATATTGTCAGCATTTTTTAATTCCTGAATGGGATGTGCCTAAACAAACGTTTGCCACAGTTTTATTGCCAGATACCCTGCAGCACAACGAAGCACTGTTCTTACCTTTTTTACGGCGCTTAAGTTATGGCACCATTGAAATAGAAACAGATATGGCGAAAGTCGATTTTGATAGCATTATCGACGGTAAAAAGCTGCCAAAAAACATGGATAAGCAGACTTTCCATGAAGGCTTTAATGCCTTTATGACGCATCAGCAACTTTGGCAAAAAATAGTCGAGCATGGTGAGCCGTTGCCTATCACTGTAGATAATATCAAGACCTTACATATCGATTTTATGCGCGGTGTTTATGATAATGCCGGTTTTTTTTCTACCAAGCACCGTGTTATGGGGCAGTTAGAAGGTGTGCAAACCACTGAGCCCGAAGATATAGACGAAGAAATGCATCGCTGGGTTTATAAAGTAGCCAAGTCCGTTACCTTGGAAGACATTGCCAAAGCGCATGTGTATTTTATTTTAATTCATCCCTTTGGTGATGGTAATGGACGGGTAGGACGCGCAATAGTATTAGCGCAGTGCTTGAACGCCCGTTTAATGCCACCGGTTTTTGCTGGTCATAATAGAGCTATGTATTACGCAGCCATGCAACATGCCATGAAGCATGGTCGCTATGCGCCCTTGATTAGGTTGTTTTATGAGGCGACTCAACAGGATTTGGATTTCTTGGCGAGTTTATAAAAATCAGCTTAGTTTGTACTGTTATTAACAGTGTATGTCTACCGAGCTTGACAACCACACGTTTCTAAAGTAATTTGATTTAAAACTTACAAGCTGACCGGATAACCGGAAGCCAGTGTGCCTTAGGGCCACTGGCTTTTTTTTGGCCAAAATTTACTAATGGCAACGTTACTATCGTTAAAAAGTTTGTCTCTATGTGAATCGTAGTGGGTAAGCCGTCATTCCGGCATGGACTGCCGGAAACCTGTTGCCATGGATGGCTGATGTCGCATTACTATAAGTTTCATGATAAGGACTCTAACATTCGATACTTACATCCATGTGCTCTGGATCGCAGCAGTCCATGCTGGGATGACGTATGGCGGTTTTTCAAGTACTCGCAGTGAATTATTTCATGATGGCGGTGGTATTTAACAAATCTCCCCTAACCCCTCTTTTACAAAGAGGGGGACAGAATGATTACAATGATTTTAGCTTTAAGGTAACTCGCAAAAAATAAAATACCCCGATAGGATGTGCTGAACGATAGTGAAGCGCATCGCTCTATCGTGGTGATGCGCTTCACTGCCGTTCAGCATCCTATAAATATGGGGGTTTAT
>CAIVGC010000003.1 GCA_903905335.1 uncultured Methylococcaceae bacterium | reverse complement strand
GTGGTTGTTAAAGGCTTTCCTGCCCACCAGCCGAACATAGAGGCGCTCATGGAATAAATAATGGCTATCCAGACTAAATAGCCGTGAATAGAAACTGTAAAAACACCTAAGTCAAGGTTAATAACGCCGGAGTGTGCCCAGAGTATTTGTGAAAAACTTATGAATAATAAAGCGCTATAGAAGATAGCGTGACTATATTCTATAGCGACTTCTGTTGAAATACGTATGTCTTCGGCGACACGGCCATCAGGGTTGTCGTGTTCTACGGTTTGAATATGTAGAACTTGGTATTGATGACCTTTATTCATCCATTGACCGATAACGCGCTCTGTTAGCCAAGCTCGCCAGCTGATTTGTAAATGTCGCTTAACGATTAAGTGTAAGTAGGTAATGCCCATGCTGGCAGCAAAAATAAGTATCAGTAGGCCTATTTGCCGAAAAAGCCCTGACATCGAATGTTGCTCTAAGGCATTAAAGAGGTCCGCACTCCATTGGGTAATAACAACGGCAATACCAATTTGTAATGCGGTGAGAAAAAAAAGAGCGAGAGTTCGGTTGCGGATAAGGCTTTTGTTTTCAGAATTCCAGAACGGGCCTGCTAACCGAATAAAGTTAATGAAAAATCCGTTTTGAGCTTGCATGATAGATGCTCCGCACTGAGTTATTTCAGGAATATTTGATAAGCCACTAAACTATAGGCTGTATTTTATTAATAGTATAAGAGGATTCTTATAGTGTTGCTTGATTGTTTTTAGGCGGGGCGTTTTCGCGGCTATTATTTAACTTGTTAAGCGATGAAGTCCGGTAAACTCTAGTTTCTGTTTTAGCAAAGGTAAGAGCTTACCAGTTTTTTCTATGAATTATCTAATGCCTGTGCTTGGCATTATTTTAAGGATAATGTTTCTATGCGGCCTTTTACTTCAATAGAGAGTTTGTCTTCTTTAAGTAACCAGCCAATAGCACGCTGTATATCATTTTTGTTTATTCCAGTTTCATTTGTGATTTTTGTTACGCTAGCAGATCCATTTTGATCTAGATATTGCCATATTTTACCAGCTGCATCACCGATTATGTTTAACATGTTAAGTCGCCTGTATGAAAATAGATTATGTGTGTTTAATGGGGAGGTCAGGTAGCACTATATTTAATTCTAGTGTTTCCTGATCTTCATCTTGTTCAAAGCTAACAGATATTGCATCTTGCCCTACGTTAATATATTTTCGTATCACATCTAGTAGTTCTTTTTGCATCTGAGGAAGGTAAGAGGGTTGATTCCGTGAGGTCCGTTCGTGAGCAACTAGAATTTGTAGTCTTTCTTTAGCAAGTGAAGCCGTGCTTGTCTTAGATGTTTTAAAATAGTCCAGCAGGCTCATTATTTACCTCCGAATAGCTTCCTAAAGAAGCCTTTATCTTCATCGATAAAGCGATGTGGCCGCTCTTCACCTAAGTAGCGATCAACAATATCTGCATAGGCTTGGCCAGCATCACTTTTTTCATCAAGAATAACAGGCATGCCTGAGTTTGATGCATTAAGTACTGATTTTGATTCTGGAATAACGCCCAGTAGGTGTAGTGATAAAATGTCTTGCACATCTTCAAGACTAAGCATTTCTCCTAGTTTAACCCTGCCTGGAGAGTAGCGCGATAATAGTAGGTACTCTTTAATTGGTTCTTCGTTTTGTTCTGCTCTACGTGATTTACTGGATAAAATGCCGAGCATTCTATCTGAATCTCGTACTGAAGATACTTCAGGATTGGTGACTATAAAAGCATCATCAGCAAAATACATTGCCAAATGAGCACCTTTTTCAATACCTGCTGGAGAATCACAAACTATATATTTAAAGTCTTTTTTAAGTTCTTCTAAAATTTTACCTACACCTTCTTGACTTAAGGCATCTTTATCACGAGTTTGTGAGGCTGGCAGAATGTAAAGTTGATTGCAGTTTTTGTCACGGATTAATGCTTGGTTTAGCGTTGCTTCTCCGTTGATGACATTAACAAAATCATAAACTACTCGCCGTTCACAGCCCATGATTAAGTCGAGATTACGTAAGCCTACATCAAAGTCAATAACGGCTGTTTTATGGCCTTTTTTTGCAAGCCCCATGGCAATGGCGGCACTTGTCGTTGTTTTGCCAACGCCGCCTTTGCCTGATGTTACTACTATGATTCTTGCCACAATGACTCCTCTGGTTAGTGATGTTGTAAAATGTCTTGAATAATTAATGCTTGGTTTTGTAAATAGATTTGAACAGGCTTATTACGGACGGATGCATCTATATCTTCGCTGACTTTATAATTGCCGGCAACAGAGATAAGTTCAGCTTGTAAATCAAAACAAAAGATACGAGCATCTTTGTTGCCTTGAATACCCGCTGAGGCTCGGCCTCTTAGGGTGTTGTAAACATGAATATTGCCTTCTGCCATGATTTCAGCGCCAGAGCTTACTTGAGCTGTAATTATTAAGTCACCTGTTGCATATATGCGTTGCCCTGAGCGGATAGGCTGGGTTATCAGCATAGTCGATGTGTCGCGAGTGATTATTTCTGGTGTTGGGGTTGGTTGCTTCTGAGGTTCTTCGTGTGTCAATCCGTTGTTGGCAGAGTATATTGGAATGAGTAAATCCAACGCTTGTTTATTTTGTTGTGCGTTGCCGCCACGAATGCCTATTGGCAATAAACCTGACTTTTTAATAACTACAATTAATAGAGTTATATCAATGTCGTAATTTAGTTTATTGGAGTTTTGTAAGTCAATGACGACAGGTAGGTTTTTAAAGAATTCAGGAGCCAAGCTGGCTTTTTCTTTTAGTTGTTGTTCTATAGTAATTAAGTCATTACTAGATAAGGCAAGTACGGGCACAGAAAAATTACTGCTTTTAAATTCTAGTGCGAGCGAGGTGTTAGGCGTTTTTTTAGAATTCGTTGACATCCGTTGGCTCTCTTAGTCACAATTTGGTTGATTCTAGCATTACGATTAGAAAAAATCATTTTTCGCATGTTAAAAAGTAGATTTTCTGAGTCTTCAGCGAGCAAAACGTTGTGTAGTTGAGGATATGCGTGTTAATTGTAATTGATACAGCTGAATCTTGCGTATTTTGTCTAGGGTAATGCGCAAAAAAAGGGCCACATTCTGTTGAATGCAGCCCTTTTTATTTCATAATAAGTAATTTAATTACTGACCATGAAACAGCGGATTAACGTTTAGAGTACTGTGGACGTTTTCTGGCTTTATGTAAGCCAACTTTTTTACGTTCAACGATACGCGAGTCACGTGTAACAAAACCTGCTTTTCTAAGGGCTGGACGTAAATTTTCGTCATATTCCATTAGTGCGCGTGTTAAACCGTGACGAATAGCGCCTGCCTGACCGGAAGGGCCGCCGCCTTTAACTATCACATTAATGTCGAATTTACCTTCAAGCTCAACGCAACCAAGTGGTTGGCAAGAAACCATTTGATCGGTTTTACGACCAAAATAGTCTTCAAGGGTTTTCTTATTAACGGTGATTATTCCTGTGCCGGATGTTGCGTAAACGCGTGCTATTGCACTTTTACGACGACCTGTTCCGTAATACTGAGCTGCTGCCATGGTCTACTCGCTTATAATTCTAAAACTTTTGGCTGTTGAGCCTGGTGATCGTGTTCAGGACCGGCATAAACTTTCAATTTCTTGAACATTGCACGACCTAATGGATTGTTTGGCAACATACCTTTAACAGCGGTATTAAGAATACGATCTGGGAACGTTTGTCTTAATTTTCCGAGTGTTACGGTTTTTAAGTTGCCTATATAACCGGTGTGATGTTGATATAACTTCTTTTTTTCTTTATTGCCAGTAACGCCGATTTTTTCAGCATTAACAACAATAATGTAATCACCGGTATCAACATGCGGTGTGTATTCTGGTTTATGTTTGCCGCGAAGACGACGTGCAATCTCAGAAGCAAGGCGACCTAGGGTCTTTCCATCTGCATCAACTACATACCAATCGCGTTTAACTTCTTCTGCTTTTGCACTAAATGTTTTCATCGTTACTTAGTCTTTCTGTAAAGGCTCAATAAAAGAGCGAGAATTCTACTAAACATTGTTGTTTTTTTCAATGTTTATTTTGGGTAAAGCAAAAAACTGAAGGATATGAGGCGAAATAAACTAATATTTCAGCCTTAACCTTAGTGGTTTTGCTAGTCTATAATTTAATATTTAAGGAGTGTAACTTACGGTAAAGGTGGGTGCGCTCCATGCCAATCACTGCCGATAATTTTGCTACGCTGCCGCCTGTGCGCTCAAAATGATATTCTAAATAAGTTTTTTCAAAATGATCTCTCGCTTCTTTTAGCGGTAGATTAAAAAATTCAGGTACTGATGGTGATGCCATGATATCACTAACTATGGTTCCCAGTGCGGATTTTACTTCATCAAGCTCTATTTCTTCGCCTACGCCAAGTATCATTAAGCGTTGTACTAAATTTTTTAATTCGCGTACATTACCACGCCAACTGTAATTACGTAAGAAATTTTGTGCTGCCATGGAAAATTTCCTAAAAGGCAATTTATCTTGATTAACAAAATAATTTACATAAAAACTTAACAATGCCGGTACATCTTCGCTATGTTCGCGTAATGGTGGAATATTGATGGTGACTTCATTCAGCATATAATAAAGGTCTTGTCTGAATTGTCCGGACTTAACTTCATCTTCCATGCCGATGCGTGTTGATGCCACCACTCGGACATCAACGCGCACAGATTCACTGCCACCTACTCGTAAGAAAGAGCTAGATTCTAAGGCGCTGAGTAAGCGTAATTGCGTTTCTTTATCCATTCCGCTTATTTCACTTAGAAATAACGTTCCTTTGTGAGCTTGTTCTAATAAACCGGGGTAAATCTTGCCTAGGCTTTCTTTACCAAAAAAAACTACCGCTGAATTTTCGGGCGATATGCTGCCAACGGCAACATCAATAAAGGGGCCCTCTCGATGAGAGCTATTGTTATGTAGGTAACGCGCATAAAGCTCTTTGCCTACGCCTGCTTCCCCATAAAACAATACGCGAGTGTCATGTTGAGCTAGGCGCTTTAATTGATCTTTGTTTCTAGCTACGGCTGCACTTTTACCTACTGGCTCTATGTCTATCGCTAATAATTGCTTAAGCCCTGCATTTTCAAGCTGTAAATGACTAGCTTCGAGTGCTCTGGTAACGATTAACAGTAGTTTTGCCATCGATAAAGGTTTTTCAAGAAAGTCATAAGCGCCTAGTCGTGTAGCTTCAACCGCAGCTTCTACTGAACCATGTCCTGACATCATAATGACTGGACATAATAATGCCTCTTCAGCGCCCCATTCTTTTAATAAGGTGATGCCATCAGTATCAGGCATCCAGATGTCGAGCAGAATCAGATTGGGTTGTACTGAGCTTTTTAATGCTCTGGCAGTATTTGCATTTTCTGCCGAAGTGACTTGATAGCCTTCATCTTCGAGTATTTCACAGACTAATCTACGAATATCTGGTTCGTCATCTACAACTAAAATACGGGGTGTGTTTACGGTCATGATTTTTACAGCTGTTCAGAGTGGCATGCAGGGAGCTGGATTATAAAGCCGGCTCCGACTTTACGACTAGTGTCTATCCATATAGCACCGCCGTGTTCTTCTATTATTTTTTTCACTATAGCTAAGCCTAGTCCTGTCCCTTTAGTCTTAGTGGTTACATAAGGTTCAAAGATGCTTTCAATTTGATCTTCTTTAATGCCAGGTCCATCATCATAGAGCGTAAGCTCGATAAAGTCGGTATTATTTTTTTGTACTCTGTGTAGGCTTATTTCAATTGATCCTTCTGCGCCTATGGCTTCAAGAGCATTTTTTATTAAATTATGCATAACTTGTCTTAGACTGACGGAGTCACCATTGACCATTAATGAGCCTACTTCATAATGTGTTTTGAATTTTACACCTGATTTAAGTGCATAGAGTGCTAAAATTTCTTGAACTAGGCGAGAAAGGTCAATATCTAGTGTTTCTTTTTTTGATGGTTTGGCGTATTCAGAAAAATCATCGACCATTTCCTTCATAGCTTCAACTTGATGAACAATCGTTCGGGTTGAGCGCTGTAAAATCGCTGCATCAGCAGGTTCTAGTTTATCAGCTAGTTTATGTTGCAGGCGTTCTGCTGATAACTGTATGGGTGTTAACGGATTTTTAATTTCATGTGCCAATCGCCTTGCAACTTCGCCCCAAGCGGCATTTTTTTGAGCTTGTATTAAATCAGTGACATCATCAAAAACAATAACTGCGCCAACACGCAAGCCTTCCTGAGAGTATAGCGGTGTCCCTCTACATAATAATTCTTGGCGACCATTGGGGCCCAAAAAAGCAATACGCTGCTGCCAAATATCTTCAGCTTGTTCTAATGAGCGTTGGATTAATTTTAGCGGTTCTGAAAGTTCATGGCGATCTTTTATGAGATCGATTAACTGCCGACCTATGAACTGATTAACATGAATATGAAAAATTCGATAAGCAGCTTGATTAGCGGTACGTATATTATATGAGGCATCAAAGCTGATAACGCCGGCAGTTAAATTAGCCAGTATGGTTTCTAAATAAGCGCGTTGATTTTCTACTTCAAATCCCGCTATTCGAGTTTCATCGCTGGCTATAGCAATACGATGAGTCATTTCATTGAAAGATTCAACCAAAAAGCCTAGGTCATCTTGAGCAACTACTGGAAGTTGTTCATCATAATGCCCTGATGCAACTGCTTGTGTGCCTTTGACGAGTTGTTTTACCGGTTCAATAATATTACGAATACTGACAAAAGCGACCCATATTGCTGCCAATAAGCTCATCAATAACACGAGCGATAAGGCTAGCGTGAAAGTTATTTTCAAGGAATGTCTTAGAAACTTCATTTCTTTGTAGCGAACAAAGGCAAATTCCACTGAATCTGCCAAATCGTAAATTCTTACTGGCACAGGATATAAGGCCTGTAAATATTGTGGCTCTTGTGTGTTTACCTTGGCAATAACACGAACCATTAGTTTTTCTTCGTGTACTGGTGCTACAGCAACATACTCACTATTCTGCCGTAACTGTAACCAAATATTTTTATCTGGAAGGCTAGGTAATATGTCCCCTAGATTAATACTGCTAGATGCAATAATTCGACCTTGACGAGAGAAAAGTGTCATTTCTGACGCGCCTGATAGCTCACGTATATTGTCCAACTCCAAGGCTACTCTGTTTTCTGAAGAATTTTCTAGCTTTTCAGTAAGTTGCTGAGTCTGCTTAAGATGCCAGCGCATCCGTTGATCTAATGAAGATTGGCTTAATTCCAGTGCGTCTTCTAGGGCGCGGTCAATTTCTACATTAAACCAGCTATCAATGCCTTGATGTAAAAACTGCATAGAAAAATAAAACACAATAACCGCTGGTGCAAGAGCTAAGACTACAAACAGTGACACCATACGTCTCGTCAATCGAGAACCCGCTTCGCGCTTTTTAGTGTGTTGAATTAAGGTATAAATGTTGGCGCCGACTAGAATCAACAAAGCAATAGAGCCTATTGCATTGATAAGTAGTAGCCATGAATATAGGGCGCTTAATTCTGAAGATTCTTGTGTTGCTGAGCTCATTAACTGTAACGACAGCAGAATCAGGCCAAATAAGATTAACCCAAAAAGGTTAACAGGAAGCTTTACTTTTTTAGAGGCCATAGTGTCCAGTTACTGGATAAAAACCATTGCTTATCAATATAAGCAAGAGGGCGGAGTGGCAAGGGTAATAAATCACCATCAAACTTTATTTTCAATGCGCACAGATAGTTCTTGTCTAGAGATATTTTTGATTTTTCTGCAATGGGGAAATCATGAATGGCTGACATTAAATCTAAGGCAGCATAAAGCGTGGAAAAGTTAGTGGTTTCACCGCTGCTTTCATTGGTGACTCGGTAGCTATTTAGCAAAGCATGATATTGCAGACGGTACTGTATCTCTGTTTTAAGTAATGTTTTATCCCATAAAATAGAGCGATGTTCTAAAAGCTTGATTTGTATTGACCAGAATAGAGGAACGCCACTTTGTAAAGCGGCCGTTGCTCTTTTGCTGAGCTGATAAACCATGTCTGCAGACACGACATAATGATCGTTATGCAAAGTGATTTCAGCGTCGATAATTTCTGTTAATTCATTATCGGCATTGCCAACTAAGGGAAATAGCCAAATTAGCATACAGCAGAAAAATGTAGCTAAATAACGTTTGATTAACAAAATAAGCGTGTCTTTTATCTAATAGTAGATTTTAGTTTAAATGCCAGCAAAAAAACCTACTGCTTCTATGCCTGCAATGGCACAGCGCTCATCTTGATCAGAGATATCACCACTGATGCCAACGGCACCCAGCAACTTATTGTCAGCATCACGAATCAGGACGCCACCAGGGACCGGCATGATTTTACCGTCGGCCACATCAATTAAGGCATTCATGAAGTCGGGACGTTGTGTAGCCACAGCGGCTAAACTGCGTGATGATACGCCCATATTAACGGCTCCCCAAGCTTTTGCCGTGGCAATTTGTTGCCTTACTTGGCTAGCACCATCTTCTCGTTGCATGGCTTTAATATGGCCAGCGGTATCAAGTACGACCACGGTTAAAGGAGCCATATTTAATTCTCTCGCCACATGGACGGCAGTATTTATAATAAGATTAGCTTGTTTCAATGTTAATGCGGTCATCAGAAAGGCTCGTTTATTTAAGTAAAGGGAGTAAGTAGGGTTCGATTTTATTTGCAAGTATGGCTTGCGCTTTTGCATTAGGGTGTAGGCCGTCAGCCTGCATTAAATCTTTATGTAGTGCAACATCTTCCAATAAAAAAGGCACTAAGGTAATATTTAGCTGCCTTGCTAATTGTGGATAAACGCTATAAAACATCTCAACATAGCGTTTGCCGTAATTGGGAGGAATCTTCATGCTGAGTAATATAACGGTGGCGCCACTATTTTGGGTGCGGCGAGTTATTTCTGCAAGATTATTTTTCATTTCGATAGCTGACAAGCCACGTAGTCCGTCATTAGCGCCTAATTGTAACAAAACAATAGTAGGATTTTGAGTGTGTAATATATCGTCAATTCTAGCTAAGCCGCCTGCACTAGTTTCGCCACTGATACTGGCATTATTGATAGTGTAGCGACTATGATTAGTCTGTAATCTTTTTTGTAGCAAAGAAACCCATCCTTGTTCCACAGGTATCCCATAACCAGCGCTGATGCTGTCGCCTAAAACTACAATGACCGGTTCGGCCATGGTCTGCAGTGATAGTAATGAAATAACCATAAAAAATAACAATCTAAACATGATGCAAACTCAAATTAATCAAGTAACAAACAGCGTTATAGTAACAGAAAGTATAGGTAAATCGGTGCTAACTTCTGAAGGATTATTGCATATCTTGTCATCGATAGATTTGATAATCAAATCTGGTGAAAGTATTGCTATTGTTGGCGAGTCAGGTTCAGGTAAATCTACCTTAATAAGTCTGCTGGCAGGCTTAGATACACCCAGTTCTGGGACTATTCAACTTAACGGAAAATCCATTACTACCATGGATGAAGATGGAAGAGCAGCACTGCGTAATGAGTTAATTGGTTTTGTGTTTCAGTCCTTTCAATTATTGCCCGGATTGACCGCCTTAGAGAATGTCATGCTGCCTTTAGAATTAAGAGGAGATAAAACGGCAAAAGCTGCCGCAACGGCATTGCTGCATCGAGTAGGCTTAACGCAGCGCTTATCGCACACGCCCAAGCAATTGTCGGGCGGCGAACAGCAACGTGTTGCTCTGGCTAGAGCCTTTGTGACTCGCCCTGCTATTTTGTTTGCAGATGAACCTACGGGTAACTTAGACAGTAAAACAGGCGCGACCATTATTGAATTATTGTTTGAGTTGAATCAGGAAAATCACACGACTTTAATTTTAGTCACTCATGACCACGCTCTAGCGGCTAGATGTCAACGCACACTTCAACTAGAAGCAGGCTGCTTGGTATGAGTCGTTTTAATTTAGCTTTACGTTTGCTTTGGCGTGATAGTCGTTCTGGTGAATTGACGCTATTGATCTTGGCATTAATAATCGCCGTCAGCAGTTCTACGGCGATAGCCTTATTCTCAGAGCGCTTACAACGTACTATGAGTCATCAAGCCGCTGAATTATTAGGGGCTGATTTAGTAATCGCTAGCCCTGAAGTTATAGCGCCTGAATGGCTAGAGCAAGCCAAGCAGTTACATTTAACGACGGCACGTACCGCCGAATTCACTAGTGTTTTGATTGAACATGATGAATTGTTACTGGCGAGTATTAAGGCGATTAGCGACACTTATCCTTTACGTGGTTTTTTAAAAACTAGCGACGCTAATGTGAGCGCTGAAACGTTAGTTCATCATGGCCCAGAGCAGGGCGCTGCTTGGTTAGATCGACGGATATTATCAGCACTTAAACTGAAGCTGGGTGATAACTTAACCGTGGGTGAAAAGCCCTTGTTAGTGACTAAAATTATTACTTATGAGCCCGATAAGAAAGGTGATTTTTTTAGCTTTTCACCACGGGTCATGATCAATGAGCTAGATTTGCCAGCTACGGGCGTCATACAGCCGGGTAGTCAGGTACATTACTATTTTCAATTTATCGGTGCTGCGAGTGACTTAGTTGCTTATAAAGATTGGCTTAAGCCGCAATTGAATCCTTCACAGCGTGTTATGGATAGCCACGGTAATCGCCCCGAACTCAGTTCGGCACTCGACCGTGCTGAGCGTTATTTAGGCTTATCTAGCATTCTGGTTATTTTGATTGCGGGGGTTGCGATTGCTATGGCAACCACGCGCTATACTGAGCGCCACTTTAATACCACCGCTTTATTGCGTTGCCTAGGTCTTAAGCAACGAGAAATTCTCTGGCTATATAGCAGTCAGTTTATGGTGTTAGGTTTGCTCGCTAGCACCCTGGGTAGTGCCTTAGGTTACTGTGCTCAAGTCGGCTTGTTTTATATTTTACGAGAGCTATTGCCCCAGCCTATAGCAATGCCGAGCCTAGGCTCGTTGTTTTTTGGTTTTATCATCGG
>CAIVGC010000002.1 GCA_903905335.1 uncultured Methylococcaceae bacterium | reverse complement strand
CTAATATGTTTGATGCGGCTATGGATAAAAGCTTCATGGGCTTGTACTGTGAAGGTGAGGATATTGCTCAATCTGATCCTGATATCCAGCACGTACATGCGGCCTTACGTGCGATGGAATGCGTTATTGTTCAGGATATATTTCTAAATGAAACCGCAAAATTTGCGCATGTGTTTTTCCCCGGCTCATCTTTTTTAGAAAAAGATGGTACCTTTACCAATGCTGAGCGTCGTATTTCTCCAGTGCGTAAAGTCATGTCACCTTTAGCTGGTTATCAAGATTGGGAAGTGACTCAAATGTTATCCAATGCTATGGGTTATGCTATGAATTACAGTCATCCATCGGAAATAATGGCTGAAATTGCTAGTTTGACACCTTCATTTACGGGTGTTAGTTATGAAAAAATTGATCAGCTAGGCAGTATACAATGGCCTTGTTATGACGAGGCTTCAGTAGGCACACCTATCATGCACGAACAGACTTTTATGCGTGATAACGGTAAAGGTTTATTTATGTTGACTGAATATGTGGCAACTCAAGAACGTGTTACTAAGAAGTTTCCTTTGATTCTGACTACAGGTAGGATATTGTCGCAATATAATGTCGGTGCGCAGACTCGCCGTACTGAAAATAATGCTTGGCATTCTGAGGACAGACTAGAAATTCATCCACACGATGCTGAGGATCGTGGTTTAAAAACCGGTGATTGGGTCGGTATTAAAAGTCGTGTCGGTGAAACGGTATTAAGAGCGCTAGTGAGCGATAGAGTACAGCCGGGTATTGTTTACACCACTTTCCATTTTCCAGAATCTGGCGCTAATGTCATCACTACCGATAACTCAGATTGGGCGACTAATTGCCCAGAATACAAAGTAACGGCCGTGCAAGTGAGTAAAGTAAATCAGACCTCTGAATGGCAAGAAGAGTATCAGGCCTTTTCAGAAAAGCAATTAGATTTATTGGCTCAAGGCTCGCAGCATGACTAACGGCATTGCCGTTAGTCAATCTTTATCATTAGATTTAGGCTGGCCTAGTTATCAGCAACGCACTGTCGAATGTTGGCAAGGAGGCCAACAGTCTCTTAAGAAAGATTATATTGCAGAAGAAGTGCCAGTATCTTTGGTTTATAATGGCATTCCACACGTGGTAATGCTTACAACACCGACTAATCTTGAAGAGTTCGCGTTAGGCTTTAGTATTACTGAAGGTATTATTAAAGCACCACAAGAGATGCTTTCAGCGAAGATTTATAATCGCCGTAGTGGCATTGAAGTACATATAAAAATACCCGAGCAACGTGCGTCATGTATGGTCGACAAAGGTAGAAACTTAACGGGGCGTACCGGCTGTGGATTGTGTGGTGCAAGTACCTTGGAGCAGGCTATTCGACGACCCAAGGCCGTTACTGGGGATTTAATCCTAGCCGCGAGTGACCTGTCTGCTGCATTAGCTGACATGAAGCACAGACAATGCCTTAATGATTTAACAGGATCAGTACATGCAGCGGCATGGGTGGTTCCTGGTCAGGGCATAGTCGATATACGTGAAGACGTCGGACGACATAACGCACTAGATAAACTTATTGGTTTATTATTGCGTAGTGGCAAAGACTTAGCATCTGGTTTTGTTCTAGTGACTAGTCGAGCCAGTTATGAATTGGTACAAAAAACAGCTAGCGTAGGGATTACTATGCTAGCTGCTATCTCTGCACCTACTGGATTAGCTATTAGCTTAGCAGATGAAGCGGGGCTTACTTTGATTGGTTTTGCACGCGAAAATAGGCATGTCGTTTATACCCATCCGCAACGTTTAACCCATATTTAAACTTAACTGAACATCATGAAAATTAAAACTCTTATCAAAATGGCCAACAGCATTGGTGATTTTTTTAACTCAGAAAGCGATAAAGAGCTCGCAGCTGCTGGCGTAAGAAATCATATTATAAGGTCGTGGGATCCTAGAATGCGTAAAGAGCTCATTGCTTATTCTCAGCAAGATGGTTCTGAATTAAGTGACCTAGTTAAAGTCGCAGTGACTGGGCTTGAAGCTATTTAAATAGGCAATTAGTTGGTGTATTGATCGACATTTCTGTCGATCATAGATGGGTTTGTAATCTAATATTATTTGTTGTTGTCTAATTTTGCTTTTGCGGCATCAGTGTCGACTTTTATTTTCTCTACAGCAACCCGAAATTTATTTTGTTTTTCGTTAGCTATTTTTGCAATGAGTGCATTGTCGGCATTAGCTTCATTGACTACACAGGTATTATAGACTACTCCTGCTTGCTGCCATTCATTGATAGCTTTTATGCTTTGATTGTAAGTTTCAATATTGTCTTGCTTGATTACGGGGGCATCTGGTTCATTGCCACAGAAGTTGGGTGACCAAACATTGTTATTAATAGAGCCCGCCGTACAGACAGATACAGTAGCAGTCATTAGTAACACTGAAAAAAAAGTTCTTTTTATCATAGCCTTGCCTCTTATTATCGTTGTTGTTGATTGATTTATAGTGATCTGTTGAATCAAACAGCGCGTATGAGTGTAATCTTTGTAGCACAATCCTGCAAATACAAAAAACCACCCAGACAACTTCAAATTATCTGAGTGGCTACAATCATCTACTTTCTTTTAAACTATTCCTTAATTTCTGAAGCTGGAGTAGGGGTGTCACTTAATAAAATATCGTTTGGATTCTTAGCGAGTATTTTTTTAGTGATTCCCGAAACTTGGGTCAGGTCTTCCACCGTTTTAAAGGGACCTTTCTCTGTTCTATATTTAACGATAGCTTCAGCTTTCTTTTGACCTATTCCTGCTAAAGCATTAGCGATGGTTTTTGCATCTGCGCTGTTGACATTAACGGGAGTAGCTATAGCAATTGAATTAACAATAAATAGCGCCAATAACATAAGTAATTTTCTCATTATTTTTCCTATTATAAATAAAATTAAATGAGTGCATTTGATTTTGAAAAGAAATAACAAAAGCACTCATAAAAAAGCTTAGTGTCTAATGGAAAAAAAACAATGTCGTTAACGAAAAATAAATTAATTTTATGGTGTATTAGCAATAATAATGGCTCGTTGAGGCGCAGGCAGACCTTCGCAAGTTTGCTGTTGGTTATCAGGGTTTAAAAAATCTTTAAGTGAGTGAAATTGCATCCATTCGGTACTGCGTTGTTCTTCAATGCTGGTGGTACTGACATCAATTAAGCGAATATTTATAAAGCCACAGCGCTTTAACCAACTGATTAAGGTATCGCAACTGGGTAAAAGCCAGACATTACGCATCATAGCGTAACGATTTTCAGGTAATAAAGTGTCACCTAATACACCGTTAATGACTAGTGTTTCTAAGATCAATTCTCCTCCTGATGTTAGACATTCTCTTAATTCCATGAGGTGATCAAGAGGTGAACGGCGATGATAAAGTACACCCATAGAGAAAACAGTATCGAAAGCTTTTAGACCATAAGGCATATCTTCTATCCCTAAAGGCAGCACATAAATAGGAGCAGTTCCGTAACATTTCTTAATAAGATGAAATTGCATAACATTTAGAAGAAAAGGATCTATGCCTATAACCATTTTCGCTTCAGTCCCCAGCATGCGCCAGCAATGATAGCCATTGCCGCAGCCAACATCTAAAACCAAGCGATGTTTAAGTGGGCTAATATGATCTTTTAAGCGATCCCACTTCCAATCTGAACGCCATTCAGTATCTATGTTAATACCGAATAAGTCGTAAGGGCCTTTGCGCCAAGGATGTAGGGTTTTAAGTTGTTGTTCGAAGGCTAGACTATCTACAGGTGATAACTCATCAGCTAAACCAATCTGGATAGCAGAAGTATCTAATGTTCGGTGCTCTGTGTTTAATGGGACTAGATGCTCAATAAGGTTTTGCCATTCTTTTAAATGACCATGCTTTGTTACATCAAATGCTTTTGCTAGTTGTTGTGGCAATAGGTCTGCCCAAGCATGGGCTTTCGCAGCATTTAAAGTATCGTATAAAAGTTGGTAATCCATCATTTGTTGTATAGCACTGAGATATGAATTGAATTGATGTTTGATGTAGGGCAATGCAATCCAGGTTAATGGCTTAATGTCATTAAGTGGCTAGTTATTTACGCTCTGCGATCATCGTTATACATAAGTGTTTAAAAGCATGTTATTCAGGCATGGACTGCCGGAATCT
>CAIVGC010000001.1 GCA_903905335.1 uncultured Methylococcaceae bacterium | reverse complement strand
CCCGATCCCATCTCGAACTCGGAAGTGAAACCATTTAGCGCCGATGATAGTGTGGCAGTTTGCCATGCGAAAGTAGGGAATTGCCAAGCTCTTAATATTAAAACCCAAGTAGCAATACTTGGGTTTTTTTTTGCATGCTAAATGGCTTATTTAAATACATGTGAGAGAGCAATAGAAAAAATTATTGTGAAGACAATCGTTATGATGCTCATAAATGAGGATTAGTAAGTTGCTTATGCTAATGTAAAAAGTTCATCTTCCCCGCTGATACATCTTTATAATCAAGATACTTATTTAAAAGAAGCTTTTATTCTGCTGCCATACCCATGGCATGTCGAGTTAGCGTTGATTTTGCAAAGGGGACATAATCCAGTACTGTTAAGCCAATATTTCTGGCGGTTACTAGCGCTAACCACTCATTAGAAAACACATTGACTACAGTGTTAGTAAATCCAATAGTTCGATCATGATCTTTCTTACGATTATTTGCATAAGTATTTAGAAAGTGTGCAGAACCGATATCCTTATTAGTTTCATGTTGTTCAGTAAGTTGATCTGCGAGTTGTACTACATCTCTAAAACCTAAATTAAAGCCTTGTCCTGCTACGGGATGTAATTGATGTGCAGCATTACCAATAATGACTGTTCGGTCAACGACCATTTTTTCAGCGCGTATTAGAGATAAAGGAAACGCGCGTCTAGGTGCAGTTAAGCTAAGTTGACCTAGCTTGTATCCGAAGCATTGTTGTAATTCGTTAACAAAGTCTTCTTCGCTGCCTAGCATAAGTGCATTAGCATCCTCATCTTTACGTGTCCAAACGACGGAACACTCATGACTACCAATTGGCAATAACGCAAGTGGTCCAGAAGCTGTAAAGCGTTCAAAGGCAGTGTTGTTGTTTGCTAAGGTTGATTTAATGGTTGTAACTAAAGCTGTTTGACCATATTCTGTAACTTTCTGAGTGATACCCATTAGTTGTCGGACTGAGGATAAACCTCCATCAGCTCCAACTAATAGTTTCGCTGTTATGTTTAAAGATTCAGTGCCTTGTTTTAGATTAATGAATATTTCATTATCACTAGACATCAGACCAACAACTCGGGCAGGTGCAATGAGTTCTATAGAAGATTCAGAGACAAGATCGGCAATATGGGTTTCAATATCTCTAGCACTTATAACATAACCTAGGGCCTCTACATGTTCTTTTTGTGCTGAAAGACGAGTTTTACCGAAGTGCCCTTGATCAGAGATATGGATTTGTTTAATAGCCGTTGCAGTCTTGCTAATGCCTTGCCAGAGTCCTAATGAATCTAATATTTGCACTGTGCCAGCCGCCAAAGCTAATGCACGGTCACCTGCCGGTGAGGCATGTAATTGTTCACGTGTAGCGGCTTCGACTATTGCAATACGAAGCCCTGTGTTTTTTAGCATCAGGGCCAAGCAGTTACCCGCTAATCCACTGCCTACTATTACTAAGTCATATTCTTGTTGCATTAGTGTCCTGCATAAGGGCTTCTATTTCTGATATAGTTTTGGGCACACCCGCGGTCAATATTTCATGACCCTCGGCGGTGATCAGTACATCATCTTCAATACGGATTCCTATACCACGCCATTTTTTTTCAACTTCTTTGCAATCTGCGGGTATATACAAACCTGGTTCAACAGTAAGTACCATACCTTTTTCTAAAAGTCTCCATTCTTGAGTGACTTTGTAAGCACCGACATCATGTACATCCATGCCTAGCCAATGACCAATACGGTGCATATAAAATTGTTTGTATTTTTCGTCTTTAATAAGCTTCTTTAATTTGCCTTTCAGCAAACCTAAGGCAATTAAACCCTCTGTAATGACTTCAACCGAAGCTTCGTGTGCTTTATTCCAAGGAATGCCTGGTTTGATTTGTGCTAACGCTGCGGTTTGAGCGTCCAATACTAATTGATAGAGTTGTTTTTGTGGTTCGCTAAACTTTCCTGAAATTGGGAAGGTACGAGTAATATCTGCGGCGTAGTGGTCGCATTCGGCACCTGCATCAATCAGTAATAAATCACCCTCTTTCAATAAGCCGGTATTTTCAGTGTAATGTAAAGTACAGGCATTTTTGCCACTGGCAACTATGGAAGGATAGGCGACCGCTCGTAAGCCGTTGTCCATAAAATGATGAACTATATCGGCTTCTACTTGATATTCATAGCGCCCCGCTTTACAGCTTTGCATAGCTTTACTATGAGCAATGGCAGATACCTCGGCAGCATGGCGCATTAGTTTAATTTCATTAGTGCTTTTAAATAAACGCATTTCATGCAATTGATGCTCTAGGGAAACTATTTCACTAGGTGCTTCTACTCCTGTTCTGGACTGATTGCGTATAAGATGAAACCAGTTTTGTAGGCGTTGATCCAATTCGGTATCACGTCCCATGGGATAAAATACTTTAGTTTTGTTTTCTAATAGTTTGGGTAGTAATTCATCAACTTCATCTATGGCGTGAGCGGTATCGGCATCATATAGACTAAGTGCGCCTTCTAAACCTGCGTGA
Source organism: uncultured Methylococcaceae bacterium (assembly GCA_903905335.1). GTDB lineage: Bacteria > Pseudomonadota > Gammaproteobacteria > Methylococcales > Methylomonadaceae > Methylobacter_C. The sequence goes on along the minus strand of CAIVGC010000001.1, from coordinate 2,368 downwards.
GCACCTTCCCACAAGGCTTTTTTCTTATCATATTTTCTACAAAATAATAGATATTCACCTTCAGTTCTACCTGGAACGAACACGGCTAAGGCCTCTGGTTCATTAAAACCAGTAAGATAATAAAAATCACTATTTTGCCTAAAGGGGTAATCGACATCGCTATTACGAGCGCACATAGATGCACTGGCGATTAGAGCAATATTGCCTTTGCCTATATGATTTAGTAAGTGTTTGCGACGTCTTTTAAATTCAGTTTGTTTCATGATCTTCTCGCCATAAATCGTTAGAGGAGTCATTGTTGTCATTTAACTCATCACGCAATAATAAAACAGCGGATCTTAAAAATTCAGTAATTTCAACAAAATCTCGTTCATCTTCTTCGCCCTCAACCTCAGTGTCTAATTTGGTAAATTCGGTGATGTCCTTTAAAATTTCCCGCGTATCTTTTGACCAATTAGTTACGGTTGCTACCGAACCTACGCCAAATAGAAAACCACGACACCAGTTTGATAAGGCTTCAACTCTATCTGTTAAGGCGACCTCATCTTCAGGTAGAAAAAGGTCAAAATCAAATTCGTTACTGGAGATTAATCGTCTAGTTTCTTCAAATAGGCGTATTAAGATATCGTCGTCATTACTAGATACCTGAGTTGCATTTTGTAGTAACTCTGCTAACCAATAAGTACTTTCTGTTTGATCGTTAACGCAGAGCATTCCTGTTGCTAAGCCGTGGGCTTCTGCAGCAGAAAGGTCTGCATCACATCGTAAAAAAATTGCGTTACAGGCGTTATAAGCCATAATTATTACACTATCACTAAAAGAAAAATATTGCTTATGCTACCATTGAAATTTAACTGGGTTAATATTTGTTCGCTTCTTGAACTAAAGTGGCAATTGTTTGTTGTTGTATAATATCGTTATTACTGAATAAATACCCCAATTGCTTTGGATTACTTGAAATTAAATAGATGTTACTATGACTGAAAAATATCTCACACCAGAATATAAAGATTTGGAAGATAGATTGGATCAACTTATTGATAAATATTTAAACGCAAAGCGTGATAACGCTAAGTTAAAACTTAAATATGATGCATTAGCTCAAGAGAAAGAAGTTTTATTGCAAAAAACGTCATTAGCTCAAAATAAATTAGAAACTATGATCGATAGATTAAAAGCAATGGAGCTTGGCTTATGAGTAACAAACCTGAGTACGTCGCGTTAATGATTATGGGCAAAGAATATCGAATTGCCTGTGATGATGAAGAGCAAGATGAACTTATTGTTTCTGCTCAACAACTTGATGTTCAAATGCGCAAAATGAGAGACTCTGGAAAAATTACAGGTCCCGACAGAATTGCTGTAATGGCAGCTCTTAATTTGGCGCATGAACTGCAGTTAATGAAAAACAAAAACATTGCTTTAAGTCATAGATTGAACGAATGCCTAAGTAGATTAACATCTAAAATAGATAATATCTTAGATAAAGAATGAATACGCTACAGCTTCTAAAACAATGGTATCAGCCAATATAATCTGCAAAATTAGTAACATCTTAATAAGCATCCTTGCTCGTTTGGTATACGAAGAAACAGCACAGGATTTTCATGTGGATCCCTATAACAGACGATTGGATCATAAGTTAATTTCATAGCTTCTTTAGTTGTATTGTAAAGCGCACAGAAACTTAACTTCATTCCAATAAACGCTAACTATCATTGCGTATAGCTCAAATGTTGTTGATCAGTCCTGTTCCCTTGTAGTACGGTAATTTGAGCATCTTCAGCTCAAAACTAGTGACCTTTTTAAATCCTCGCCAGATCTGCTAGAGCTCTTTAGCTAACTTGCTGAGCGTTTTAACAAACTTGTAGAGGTCTGACGTTATCTGCTGAGGGCTGTGCACTGTCGGGCTATGAGCTCAGTCGTGTTGTTCTAGCTCTCGACTATGCTTAATGAGGCACGCCACTAGTTGATGAGCGCTAGTTACTTACTTGACGAGCTATTTTCCAGATTGCAAAAGATATAAAGCAGATTGAAAAAGATCTTCGCAAGGTTAAAGGAGTTCTCAGTCAGATCAGCGTAATTCTTGGGCTGATTCACCTAGGGCTCTTGCAGATACCAGCAGAGCACCATCGTGTTTACAGAGCATGGTTCCTGTATTTTCTAACTATTTTTTATACTGAGTTATACCTCTACGTTGACTAGAGTCTATGTCAGAGGGTAGTTTGAAATGTATGTGTAGAAAGTTATGATCTAAAAGAGCGCTGATTTAGAGACTACTACCGCTAAGCCACGTAATACTAAATTTAAGTCTATGCTTACTTCAATGGACAGTTGTTCAGCGATAACTTCAGCATCACCGCCCGTT